>NZ_DBMACV010000035.1:0-33533 GCF_057861905.1 Phocaeicola sp.
GGCTTCCGGTTATAGCCCACTATAACTACACGCTTCGCTTTCGTAGTTGTGGGCTCTCCCGAGGGGATTAGGGCTTTGCCCTAATGACCCACTCAGGGCGTTTCACCCCTGAGAACCCCGAGCAAAGAGTGACCCTCTCTTTGCAATCTCCGCTTATGGGTTACCCCTAAGAACCCCTCTGCGAAAGCGAGCAAAGTAAATCAATTGTAAACAAAGGAAAGAAGCTATGGCAACAAAATCAAGCATACATATCAAGCCTTGCAACATCGCATCGAGCGAGGCACACAACCGAAGGACTGCCGAGTATATGCGTAATATCGGGGAGTCCAGAATCTATGTCGTTCCCGAACTTTCCACCGATAACGAACAGTGGATAAATCCCGACTTCGGCACTCCCGAACTGCGAACTCATTATGACAATATCAAGCAAATGGTCAAGGAAAAGACCGGACGTGCCATGCAGGAAAAGGAAAGGGAACGCAAGGGAAAGAATGGAAAGATTATCAAGGTGGCGGGATGCTCACCCATCCGTGAAGGAGTATTGCTTATCAGACCGGACACCACACTGGCTGATGTACGCAAATTCGGTGAAGAGTGCCAAAGACGCTGGGGCATCACTCCGCTACAGATTTTCCTGCATAAAGACGAAGGGCATTGGCTGAACGGTCAGCCGGAAGCAGAAGACAAGGAGAGCTTCCAAGTCGGTAACAGATGGTTCAAACCAAATTATCATGCTCATGTCGTATTCGACTGGATGAACCATGAAACTGGAAAGAGCCGAAAGCTCAATGACGAGGATATGGCAACCATGCAGACCCTTGCTTCCGATATTCTCCTGATGGAACGTGGACAGGCAAAAGCTGTCACAGGTAAAGAGCATCTGGAACGAAATGATTTCATCATTGAGAAGCAGAAAGCCGAACTGCAACGTATAGAGGAAACCAAGCGACACAAGGAGCAACAGGTAAGCCTTGCCGAACAGGAACTCAAACAGGTAAAAGCAGAGATACGTACGGACAAACTCAAAAGTGCAGCTACCGATGTAGCCACAGCCATAACCAGCAGTGTAGGTTCTCTTTTCGGAAGCGGTAAGCTGAAAGAACTGGAACATCACATCGAGCAGCTACATCAGGAAATTACCAAACGGGACAAAGCTACTGATGAATTAAAAATTCAGATACAACAAATACAGGAACAGCATAGCAGACAAATTCGTAATCTTCAAAGAATACATAATCAAGAACTTGAAGCCAAAGACAAGGAAATATCACGATTGAGCACCTTGCTTGAAAAAGCCCACAAATGGTTTCCCATGTTCAAAGAGATGTTGAGAATGGAAAAATTATGCGCTGTTATCGGGTTTACCAAAGACATGATAGAAAACCTCTTGACAAAGAAAGAATCCATACAATGTAGTGGCAAAATTTATTCCGAAGAACACAGGTGGAAATTTGACATCAAGAATGATATTTTTAGGGTTGAGAAACATCCGATGGATAGTGGTAAGCTTATGCTGACCATAAACCGACAACCCATAGTACAATGGTTTAAGGAACAATGGGAAAAGTTACAGCAGAATCTACGTAACTCGGTGCAGAGAGAGCAAAAATCCAGAGGATTTAGAATATAGAATAGCCTATTATTAATAAAATCAAGTATCTATGCATCCAAACAGATTGTTTTTATTACAGAATCAAAATCCTAAGAATTTATAAAAAATGAAGCCTAAAGAAGTTTTGGAAAAATGGATAGATTGCTTTAACAAAGCAGATGCTTATCATATAGCAGAGCTGTATGCTACTAATGCAGTAAATCATCAAGTCGCAAACGAACCAATAATAGGTAAAGAATCAATCTACAAAATGTTTGTGAATGAATTTGCCACTGCTAAAATGGTTTGTATGGTGGAAAATATTTTTGAAGATGGCGAATGGGCTATCATGGAATGGAAAGACTCTCTTGGACTTCGTGGATGCGGATTTTTTCATGTAAAAGATAACAAAATCGTCTTTCAAAGAGGGTATTGGGATAAACTTTCATTCTTGAAGCAACACAATCTTCCAATTGAATAAGTACTATCAGAATACGGACTGGGAAATTGAAATACCCAGTCCGAGTTATATAATGAATTTTACTTGTTAAACTATTTAAAGTCAGTTGGATAACAAACCATACCTTTCACATTCTCAGTAGCTCCAGGTATTAATTCAGCCACCATGCAATATTCATGAGAGACTTCGAAAGGAAATTCAATTCCTAAATCGATAGCCTTGCGATAGCCAAATCGAGGATAATACTCTTTATGCCCCAATACGACTGCTGTGCCGTAACCCAAAAGTGCTGCCCTCTGATGGGCTTACTGAATCAACATCCCCCCCAATTCCCTTACGCTGGAATTCCGGCAAGACTGCCAATGGAGCTACACTCAGGGATGTGACAGACTGGGTGTCACTGTCTATCTTTACTTCTGTAAGTAAGATATACCAGACAATTTGTTTTTCTGTCATTTTCTTGTTCTTATCTAATTGTTAGGCTCATTGTTGTTATACATTGTTTAATTATAGATAAATCGTGAATATCCTTCTCTCTTAAATCGTAGCCCGAATGGAATACTTGTTGCCCTTTTGCAGAAATGCAAGGGATGCTTCTGCCTTCAAAGACTGCTGTTCCAAAATAGTCCGGTTGAAATTCATACCAGCCTCCATCCAAGTCGGCTTGTTTGGAAGTGCCGTCCGCATTCAAGACAAAAGGATGGATATCAATATAGCCTAATTCTTTGCTATACAGTTCCATACGGGTAGGCAACCAATTTGTTTCAATTTGATATCCTCTCTCCTGCAAAAGATCAAGGAGTTGGTCTGTATAATTGGCATCAAAATCAATGTCAATATCTCTATGCAAGCGGGTTTGCTGTCCGTACAAGACATCCACTCCCCAGCCTCCATCCAACCAAAACTGCATGTCCAGGCTTTCCAACAAGTCCAAAACTTGAAATAACTCTGTAATCGTAGTGTGTTCTTTCTTTGTCATATAATAATTCTTTAATAAATAATACTATGCGTAATTATCCAACTGCTTGATTGAAGAAATAAAATTTGCACCCACTCCAATCAGAAAGATAACCCATCCGCTGATCATAAAGACGGATGTGATACCCCATGCTTCCACCCAATATCCTGAAGCTACGATACCCAGCATTGATGGAAAGGTACTCAAACTAAAGATGAGAGAAAAAGTCCGTCCAAGCATGTCCGAAGCCAAGTTCTGCTGAATAATAGCGATGAAAAGCGCATGGTAAATGGAATAGGCTATGCCTCCTGTAAATGTTAGGCAAACAAAACCTATAAATGCGCTTGATGGTAAATAACTGGCGCTAATCAGATACAATCCCAATATCACATAAGCCGTATGCATCACTAATGTTTGCTTGCTTTTCAAAGCCTTACAGGCAAGTACTAAACCGCCCAACAATGCCCCTGAGCCCCAACCCATTTCCACAACTCCCATTTGCAAAATGTTTCCGTTGAAATGCAGAAGCGTCATAAAAGGAAATAACGTAAAAACAGGCATAAGGACAAAAGTCACCAGCGTAAAGCATACGAATAAAGGCAAAATGCCCATTGTACGCCGCAAGGTATGCCAACATTCCGTCAGTTCTTTTTTGAAATCTGGAAGAACTTTCGTTTTTTGAAGAGAAGGAATCTGGACACAAAGTAAGGTCAGACAAGCAGCAACAGCTCCGATCACATCTATGAGCAGAATATACTGTATGGGAAGCCAAACAACGAGGCTTGCCCCTACAACGGGAGCTATCACCTCACTGAAGGATTGAATGGAATGGTACAAACCTGATACCCTGACAAGATGGTGCTTGGGAATCAGTAGAGGGATGCTTGCCTGTAAAGCAGGTGCATGAAACGTACTGCCTATTGAACGACAAGCAGTCAATAGATAAAAAAAAGAAAGGTCTTTATAACCCTTGGTTATCACAATAAAAAGACATAGGGTACAGAACGCGATGAACAAGTCCGAATAAAACATCGTTTTCTTTCGATTCCATCTGTCAACATAGACCCCGGCAAACAAGCCTAATACAAATTGTGGTAAAAATCCAGCTAAAATAGCCAGAGATAAAGCTGTCGGGGATTTAAATTCGTTGCTAATCCAAAAAATAATGGAGAAGCCAACAATCGTACTTGTTAAAATAGATATGAGTTGGCCTATTCCTATCACGGCCAAAGTTGATTTCCAATGATTCATTGTGCTAATATTTCATGCGTTTATAGATAAGTACTTTCGTACATTAAGCAAAACGAAATTCTATCCACACAAAAAACTTGTATTATAATCCACTCCTGACGTTGGAATACAATAACAAATACTTTCAGGACGATGTAAAGTCCTGAAAAATCAAACTGAATGGATAGATAAATATTAGTCTTTTCTCATCGGATTCTTTTAATATCGCTACTCTTTTATTATGTAGTGGTTGTATTATCTTAAATAAAACAAAAACACCCGACTTTACATTCTTGGGTGTAAAACTGGGTGTTTGTTTTGCAATTTGCTGATTTTCAGCGTTTGTTGCGGAGAGACAGGGATTCGAACCCCGGGTACCTCACAGTACAACGGTTTTCAAGACCGCCGCAATCGACCACTCTGCCACCTCTCCAAAACTCTCTTACAAGAGTGCTTCGTTTCAAAAGCGTTGCAAAGGTACGCATTATTTCCAAATCTGCAAATAATTTGCCCCTTTTTTGATTATTTTTTCCTATTATCGTAACTTTGTACCTCGAAAACTCATATATAAATATAGACTAATATCAAACAATGATATATCCGCAAAACTTTGAACAGAAAATCGGATTCGACCAAATACGTCAGCTTTTAAAGACCAAATGTCTCAGCACGCTGGGAGAAGAAAGAGTTGACCAGATGGACTTTTCCGATGATTATAACGAAATAAACCGCCGGCTGGAGCAAGTAACGGAATTTGTCCGTATCACCCAAGAGGAGGATGATTTCCCAAGCCAGTACTTTTTTGATGTCCGTCCGTCACTCAAGCGTATACGTGTAGAGGGTATGTACATGGATGAACAGGAATTGTTCGATCTTCGCCGTTCGCTGGAAACGATACGCGACATCGTACGCTTTCTGCAACAAACAGACGAGGAAGAACAAACAAACGATGACGATGTTCATTCTCCCTACCCAGCCTTGCATGAACTGGCTGGAGATATCATGGTATTTCCCCAACTTATCACACGCATCAATAATATACTCGATAAATTCGGAAAGGTAAAAGACAATGCTTCTTCCGAACTTCTACGTATCCGCCGCGAACTGGCGTCTACTACAGGAAGTATATCCCGAAGCCTGAACAATATCCTGCGTGCAGCTCAATCGGAAGGTTATGTCGACAAGGACGTTGCTCCTACTATGCGCGACGGGCGACTTGTGATACCTGTTGCTCCTGGCATGAAGAGAAAAATACGAGGTATCGTACACGATGAATCGGCTACCGGAAAAACAGTATTTATCGAACCGGCCGAAGTTGTGGAAGCCAACAACCGTATCCGTGAACTGGAAGGAGAAGAACGTCGTGAAATAATCCGTATACTCACCGAATTCTCAGCCACAGTACGTCCGCAGGTTCCGGCTATTCTTCAATCATACGAGTTTCTTGCCGAAATCGACTTTATCCGGGCAAAGGCACTTTTGGGCATCAACATCAAAGGTATCAAACCGTCGTTCGAGCATCGGCAGGTAATAGACTGGTTCGAAGCTGTACACCCGCTTCTCCAGATGTCTTTAGCCAAACATAATAAAAAGGTAGTACCTCTCGATATCGAACTGAATACCGGACAGCGTATTCTGTTGATTTCCGGTCCCAATGCTGGTGGAAAGTCCGTCTGCCTGAAAACGGTCGGACTATTGCAATATATGCTTCAATGCGGTATGCTGGTATCCATGCACGAACGCAGTCACGCCGGAATCTTCAGCAGTATCTTTATCGATATAGGTGATGAGCAAAGTATTGAAGATGATCTGAGTACTTATTCTTCACATCTGACAAATATGAAGAATATGATGAAGTACTGCAACGAAAAAAGCCTGATACTGATTGACGAGTTCGGAGGAGGTACAGAACCGCAAATCGGCGGAGCCATTGCAGAAGCTGTATTGAAACGTTTCAATGCAAAAAAAACATTTGGAGTAATTACCACCCATTATCAGAACTTGAAACACTTTGCCGAAGACCATGAAGGAGTAGTAAATGGTGCCATGTTGTACGACCGGCACGAGATGCGTGCACTTTTCCAGTTGCAGATTGGCAATCCGGGAAGCTCGTTTGCCGTAGAGATTGCTCGAAAAATCGGACTTCCGGAAGAGGTCATAGCCGATGCTTCGGAAATAGTGGGAAGCGAATACATACAGAGTGACAAGTATCTGCAAGATATTGTACGCGACAAGCGCTATTGGGAAACTAAACGCCAGAACATCCGCAAACGGGAAAAAATAATGGAAGACACCATTGCCCGTTACGAAAAAGAGCTGGAAGAACTGGAAAAAAGCCGCAAGGAAATCTTGAAAAAGGCACGAGAAGACGCAGAACATCTGTTGCAAGAGTCGAATGCCAAAATAGAAAATACAATCCGTACCATCAAGGAAGCGCAGGCAGAAAAAGAACGTACCCGCATGGCACGTCAGGAACTGACCGACTTCCGCCAACAGGTAGAAGAGGCTGACAAAGCGGCTATGGAAGAAAAAATAGCACGCAAGATGGAAAAACTGCGCGAAAAACAAGAACGCAAGAAAGACAAAAAGAGTAAACAAGCCAATCAGCCAGCAGTCCAGCCGGTACCTAAAGTCATCCCGCTTCAGGCAGGCGACTATGTACGCATCAAAGGACAAACCAGCGTAGGACAAATTATGGAGCTCAACGGAAAAAATGCCGTAGTCATGTTCGGACTGATGAAAACCAATGTGAAAGCAGACCGACTGGAACGTACCGAAGCTCCCAAGCAGACTCTCAATACGACGAAGGCAACTTTCGTCAGCAGTGAAACGCAAGATCGCATGTACGAAAAGAAGCTGAACTTCAAGCAGGATATCGACGTGCGAGGCATGAGAGGCGATGAAGCCATACAGGCCGTAACTTATTTTATCGACGATGCTATACTTGTCGGAGTAAGCCGTGTACGTATTCTGCACGGAACCGGAACAGGTATTCTTCGCACACTTATACGCCAATATCTCGCTACCGTGCCGGGAGTAGCACACTTCCAGGATGAACATGTACAATTTGGAGGAGCAGGCATAACGGTAGTCGATTTAAAATAAAAAAACAGTATCTTTGTATTATGAAATCAATTAGAGAATTATACCGCATTGGTACGGGTCCCTCAAGCAGCCATACGATGGGACCGAGAAAAGCAGCCGAACAATTCCTTGCCCGCCATCCGGAGGCATCGTCTTTTCAAGTCACGCTTTACGGAAGCCTTGCAGCTACCGGTAAAGGACACATGACTGATGTCGCTATTCTGGACGTACTTCAGCCTCATGCTCCCGTAGAGATATTGTGGAAACCTCATGTATTCTTTCCTTTCCACCCGAACGGAATGACATTCAAGTCGTTCGACAAGAATAAGAAACAGACCGAAGAATGGACCGTCTTCAGCGTAGGAGGAGGCGCACTGGCCGAAGAAGGACAAGACAAGAATGCAACTCCTGAGGTATATAATATGAATACCATGAACCAGATACTTTACTGGTGCGAGCATACCGGACGAAGCTATTGGGAATATGTAGAACAATGTGAAGGTCCTGATATCTGGAAGTTCCTTGCCGAAGTGTGGGAAACCATGAAGGAAGCCATCCATCGCGGACTGGATGCAGAGGGAGTTCTCCCAGGCCCTCTGAATCTGCGACGAAAAGCGTCTTCCTACTACATCCGTGCCAAAGGGTTTAAGGATTCTCTTCGCTCACGCGGACTGGTATTTGCCTACGCTCTTGCCGTAAGTGAAGAAAACGCATCGGGAGGAAAAATCGTAACTGCACCTACTTGTGGAGCATGTGGAGTAGTCCCGGCCGTTCTATATCATTTGCAAAAGAGCCGGGATTTCAGCGATGCCCGTATTCTTCGTGCACTCGCGACAGCCGGACTTGTCGGCAACATCGTCAAGCATAATGCTTCCATTTCGGGAGCAGAAGCTGGTTGTCAGGCAGAAGTAGGAGTTGCCTGCTCTATGGCTTCGGCAGCAGCAAGCCAGTTGTTTGGAGGCAGTCCGGCACAAATAGAATATGCCGCCGAAATGGGACTGGAGCACCACTTGGGCATGACATGCGACCCCGTATGCGGACTGGTACAGATTCCTTGCATCGAACGTAATGCGTATGCCGCAGCCCGTGCTCTTGATGCCAATATTTACTCAGCCTTTACCGACGGACACCATCGTGTATCGTTCGATAAGGTCGTAGAAGTAATGAAGCAAACTGGTCACGACTTGCCTTCACTCTATAAAGAAACCAGTGAAGGAGGTTTGGCCAAGAATTATCAACCAATGGAATAAAAACCCGTTTTTTAATTTTGCCAGAGCCTCTTCTTGAATGCGTATCCGTAAAACTTCAAAAAGATCGCCCTGGCAAAATTATGTTGTAAAACCCCAATCCGAAATATTCTTAGTCAGCTAACCCTATATTGAAAATGAAATCATACAACGTTTATTTATTCGACTTCGATTATACTCTTGCCGACTCTTCCCGAGGAATTGTCATGTGTTACCGAAATGTACTGGAACGCCATCACCATACAGGGATAACCGATGAAACCATCAAACGGACAATTGGCAAAACCTTACAAGAATCATTCTCCATCATGACTGGCATAACCGATGCCGACACACTGGAACTATACCGGAAAGAATACGTTAAAGAAGCTGATACCCACATGACAGTCAACACTTTTCTCTTTCCAGAAACCATAGATGTGCTGACCCGGCTGAAAGCGAATGGAGCCCAAATTGGTATCATTTCGACCAAATACCGCTATCGTATCATGGAATTATTAGGCAAGAAACTACCGGAAAATTTTCTCAATATCATAGTCGGAGGTGAAGATGTGCAATGCCCCAAGCCCTCTCCCGAAGGACTCCTGTTTGCCATCGAGCATCTGGGCTGTCAGAAAGAAAATGTTTTATATATCGGCGACAGCACAGTAGACGCAGAAACCGCGCAAGCCGCCGGAGTTGATTTTGCCGGAGTGCTGCACGGAGCTACTACCCGTGAAGAACTCGCATCATATCCTCATGTGGCAATCATGAAAACTCTGGCCGAACTTTAAAAAAATATACATTTTTTCTCTCTAAACTGTTGGTAATATGAACAGAAAGCAGTACCTTTGCATCCGATTTTAATCCGTGGAGGTAGAAAAGCAACCGGACGAGAACGGTTCACCTTGCGGAAGAAACCCGTTTAATATATATTTAAAATGTACGTAATTGTAGAAATTAACGGTCAGCAGTTCAAAGCTGAAGAAGGCAAAAAGCTGTTTGTTCACCACATCCAGAATGCTGAAAACGGTGCAACTGTTGAATTTGACAAAGTTTTGTTGGTAGACAACAACGGTACTGTTACTGTAGGTGCTCCTACTGTAGAAGGTGCGAAAGTGGTATGCGAAGTAGTTTCTCACTTGGTAAAAGGTGACAAAGTATTGGTATTCCACAAAAAGAGAAGAAAAGGTTACAGAAAACTGAACGGTCACCGTCAGCAGTTTACTGAATTGACTATCAAACAAGTTATTGCTTAATCATTAAAAAAGTAGAAAGAAATGGCACATAAGAAAGGTGTAGGTAGTTCTAAGAACGGCCGTGAGTCAGCTAGTAAGAGATTAGGCGTAAAGATATTCGGTGGTTCAGCTTGCAAAGCTGGTAACATCATTGTTCGTCAAAGAGGAACAGTTCACAACCCAGGTGAAAACGTTGGTATGGGTAGCGATCACACTCTTTACGCATTGGTAGACGGTACAGTATGTTTCAAGAAAGGTCGCGAAGACAAAAGCTTCGTTTCTGTTATTCCTGCTGAAGCATAACTTTATACCACAAAAGAAATTGAAAGAAGGTATCCTCGCAAGAAGATACCTTCTTTTTTTATTGTCCTCTCTTCCCCAAAGGACAAAAACAAAAAATCGGGCGGAGCCACTTCACACAAGTTAGCTTCGCCCGATTTTACAAATTCAAAATTATCTTGCTATTTATTCAGCAGCATTTTCTGCAGCAGCCTCTTCAGCAGCAGGAGCTTCTTCCACAAAATCACTTTCTCCGCTTGAGATAAGCAAGTTGTACCACTGAATCAGTTTCTTGATATCACTGGTATGTACGCGATCGCGATCATATTCCGGCAATACTTCAGCCATGAAAGCGTGCAACTCTTCTACTGATGCTTTCTTGTAATCCAAAGCAGCTACCTGACCGTTTTCTTTCTTCTTTACAGAATCAAGAACAGTTGCCAAAGGCACTTCGTCATCATTTGTATACATGGCGATATCACCCAATGAAATCACCTTATCGCTGGCATAGATAGGCATTCTTTTCTTATTATCGACAGCTTCTACAATCAGCATATTTTTAGCCTGAGAAATCAGTTTATACAATCCCGGTTTGCCTGAGATAGCTAAAATAGTTTTCAACATACGATTTTATTATTTTTAGTTATTATATTAAACAAAAATACAACTCATATACGACATACACAAGCATCTTGCTCACCTTTTCTATTTTTTATGGTATTCAGCAATTCTTCCACCTGCGGGAGCAAGGGCCTTCCATCGTTCACAACTACAAAATCAGCCCGATTGCGTTTCACCTCTTCATCCATCTGTGAAGCAATACGACTTCTTACCTGCTCTTCCGTCGCCCCGTCGCGTTCCATCGCCCGCTTAATACGGATATCTAAAGGAGCATAAACAGCAACTACATAGTCTACTACATCGTCGAAACCGGACTCATACAAAATAGCACTTTCCAATGCTACGATTTCATGCCCCGCATTGGAAACCGCCCAACGGAGAAAATCTTTCTTTACACACGGATGCACAATGGAATTGATACGTGCAGCATGTTCCTCGTTCGCAAACAAATAACCAATCAGCAACGGCTTATTGAGCTTCTCACCGATATACACTTCTTCACCCAACAAGTCAACCAGCCCCTTGCGAATGTCCATATCAGAAAGCATCAAGCGTTTCGCTTCCGTGTCGGTATCGTATACAGGTAAGCCTGCCTTCTCGAGCAGATGAGCCACATACGACTTTCCACTTCCTATACCTCCGGTAATCCCCAGTCTGACCATAACTTATATTATTATTCTACAGCTTGTTGTTCGATCAAATAATCGACAGATGACGGATTCACGCGAACATGACTTACAAAATCGGGAGCTCCTTCTACCACCAAAGGCAATTTGTCTTCCTTCGCTTTCAATACATCCTCGTAAGTTACTCCTATGAAGAAATCGTCCGATGAAACATCTTTAAAGTGCCGCAACCCGACCTGAAAGGTTACTTGCACCTTCGAAGGGAACGTACGAAGTACTTTTCCCGCAGGGAAATTAATGCCCATAACCGGAACCTCGACTGTCTTTTCCGAATACATATCGACATAGATCGATAAATCATTATAAGACGGAATAAACTTGACCCCCTTCATTTTACACATACTTACACGCTTCTTTACCGTATCAGAAATATTTTCCCAATACAGTTTTTCCGTATATGCTACTTTCAGGGTATCCAATATTTCCTGAGGAGCATAAGCCATAACAGAATCCGGACTAAAACTTATCCGCGAAATATAATATTGGCGTCCCGCCTGTATGGTTCCGGATAGCCTGACAGGCACCTTTTTCGCCTTTGCCTGTGTATAAATAAAATCGAGCGTATCGGGACGGATAGACAACACCTTGGTAGAAACATTCAGCTGCGCCGCCACCTTCTTGGTCAGCTCGGCAGACGGGATACGAACATGAGTCCCCTCCTCCTTGTAATCATTGAAATCGAAAGAAATAGGAAAGAACGTTCTTCCCAGCATATAATTCAGCAATACAGTTCCCCTGTCTTCCACCCGTATACGTACATCGTCCGGAAAATCGGAAGTAAGCACTACCTCCTTCGGAACATTTTTAAGACGCACCGGCACTCTGAATTCCGTCTGATACGAATCATCCAATGTCTGCAACATCCAGAAACAGAACGATATCAGCACAAAAAACAGGAAGACCAGACACTCCCTGCACTTATCGCTAAGCAAGAATGTTCTGATCTTCCGTAATCCCAGTCTATAATATCTCTTTATGTTCTTTACATCGAACATAGTGACCTATACTTTTTATGTTTATTTAGTCTGAGCCTGAGCATCTGCATAGATAGAGTTCTTATCCACCTTAATCTTAACACCAGATGCTATTTCCACGATAACAGCGTTATCTTCAATTTCTTTAATTTTTCCGTAAATACCACCGGCTGTAATAACCGACTGGCCTACTTCCAAGTTCTTGCGGAAGTTTGCTATTTCCTTTTGCTTCTTGTTCTGAGGACGAATCATAAAGAAATACATAATGGCGAAAATTGCCACCATCATAATCAGGAAAGAGTAATCGCCTCCTCCGGACTGCTGCAAAAATACAGTTAACAAATTCATAAATTCTTCTTAGTTTAATTAATATTAGGCGAACAAATATATTAATTTTTCGTCAACTTGTTTTCCTTTTTCAATTGATTAACTATTCCGTCCAGTGTTCCGTTGATAAATCCGCCACTCTTCGGAGTACTATACAACTTGGCAATTTCCACATATTCGTTTAGAGATACGTTTATCGGAATATTCGGGAAACTCAGAATTTCGGCAAGGGCAATCTGCATGATGATAACATCCATGACAGCCACACGGTCCAAATCCCAGTTCTTTGAGTTCTCACTGATCAGATGACGATAATAATCAGCATTCAGGATAGAACGACGGAACAAGCGGCGTGCAAAATCCTGATCCTCCTCATCCTTAAATTCCGGAAGAAGTTCCTGCTTGTCACCGTTCTTCGGATCAAAACGCTTGATAGTCTTCAGCACGAAAGTATCTACTATCTCCTTGTCATCATTCCAATACAAGCTCTGGTCTTCCAGCACCTCATCAAGAGTAGTATTATTGAATATGATGCGTTTGTAAATCTTTCTCCACAGTTCACGGTCTTCTTCGTACGATGAAGTTTCGCTTGCCATATACTCCTTATATATATCGCTCTGCATAATCTGTTCGCACAAATTCTTGATAAAATCACCCTCGTTTTCCCATGTCTTCTTCTGGGTGCTGGCAAACTCATTCAGCTGCTTGTTCACCTCCAGCTGAGCAATAAAACGATTATCCACAAATTTAGTGTTGGGAGCCAAGTCTTCTTTTGTAGGAGCAAGTTTGTGTTTAGCCGCATCCAACCGCTTGTTGGCATAACGTGTAACCTCTACCATAAGAAGCAAGAGATAGTTATACAAATCATACGCTTTGGATAAACTGAAGAACAACTCCTTTTCTGCAGTATCCAAATTTTTTCCACCGTTCTGATAATAAGCGTAGATAATCTGAACTATCTTAAGACGAATAAGAACTCTGTTAATCATACTATATTTTTAATACAATTTCGAGTTGCAAAAATAGTTATTTTCTACCATACAAAACAAATATAACGTGCTTTTTTATACAAAAATATTATTCAGACAGATTTTTAGGGGCAGTTCTTTGTATTTTTCAAAAAAATCATCAAATTTGAAGCGGTTTTATAATACTTTATTTATGGAAGACTTGAAAAGAAATACAGCAACAGACGTAGACAAAGAGATTGTTTTCTCCAAGGCTATAAAGGCCGGAAAACGCATTTACTATCTTGATGTAAAGAAAAACAGAAAAGGAGAAATGTTTCTTGCTATTACAGAAAGCAAGAAAGTTGTTTCAGGCGAAGGCAATACGCCTCAGGTCAGCTTCGAAAAGCATAAAATTTTCTTATATAAGGAGGACTTCGAAAAGTTCATGACCGGACTACAGGAAACCATCCAGTATATCGAAACCGAACAAGGGCCGGCAAGCAGCGAACACCATACCGACGAAGACGACTCTCATTTTGCCGACAGCTCCGACGGTCACCTGAAATCGGATGAAATAAAAATAGACATTGATTTCTAATCCCCGCACACCGGAGTGTACGGTACAGAAGCTATATCAAAACAGAGCATATCAGCGTATGCAGACTCTATTTTGATATAGCTTTTACTATTTTTATCACGCCTTACGATGGCAGACTGTGCCATTGGCCTGATAAGTAGGCATAACCAGTACTTCGGCTATCTGTACATGAGCCGGAGCCGAAGCTGCATAATACACCACATCTGCTATATCGTCGCCGGTAAGCGGACGGATACCTTTATATACAGCATCAGCCTTTGCCTTATCTCCCCTGAAACGTGTCACGGAAAAATTCGTTTCCACCAGCCCGGGCTTGATGTTTGTTACACGCAGAGGCGTATCGACCAAATCAATTCTAAGTCCGTCGGACAGTGCCTTGACAGCAGCCTTGGTCGCACAGTATACGCTTCCTCCAGCATATGCAGCATCGCCTGCTACCGAACCTATATTAATAATGTGTCCACACTGACGTTCCACCATTCCCGGAACAACCATTCGAGTCATGGCAAGCAGTCCCTTGATATTGGTATCTATCACCACGTCCCACTCGTCGAGCGAACCTTCCTGTTCTTTATCGAGCCCTATAACCAACCCGGCATTATTGACCAGCACATCAATATTCTTCCATTTACCCTGAAGAGAATCGAGTGCCTGCTTCATTGCCTCACGGTCGCGTACATCGAAAGGCAGGGTCAGCACTTCACACCCTTGCGCCACAAGTTCTTGTTTCAGTTTTTCCAGTTTTTCTACATTGCGCCCGTTCAATATCAAATTACTGCCCATTGAACCGAACTTCCGTGCGCACCCTTCTCCTATCCCGCTGGTGGCACCTGTAATAAGTATCGTCTTTCCTTTCATCTTTTTATATTTTTAAAATATCGTTCAATCACCTACAAAGGTATAAAAGTTCTTGTTTCCGCCCTACAAAATCACAGGTTCCGGCAGGCACCGGCAAATTATTTTCGACACCGCCGCACGTCTGCCGGAAAATGTCAAGACGTTTTTTTATTTTTTGTACAAAACATTTTATTTTTTGTACAAATTTCCCCCGACATTCAGCCACCTTCTTCATGCTTTTACCGGTTTTTCCAGACAGGTTCCGTCCCGATTCCGTCCAAGAGAAGAAAAAAAAGCCATTACAATATTTTGCGAACTCAAAGATAATCACTAATTTTGCACCGCTTTTTTAAGCTCATCGTGTGATATACCACATCGTGTGATGGCGAATTAAGCAACAAAAAACAACTTAATTTAGAGTAACACAAAAAATTTTCAAACAATGAAATCAATCGAAATCAAAGGTTCTTTGAGAACTGAAACAGGTAAAAAAGCTACTCATAGCTTGCGTCAGAACAATGGTGTTCCTTGCGTATTGTACGGAATGCAGAAAGACGAAAACGGAAATCAGGTTGCAACTCACTTCACAGTAACAGTTGACGGCTTGCGTAAATTGGTATACACACCGCATATCTACGTAGTAGACTTGAACATCGACGGTAAGGTTGTAAACGCTATTATGAAAGATATCCAGTTCCACCCTGTAACTGACGCTATTCTGCACGTAGACTTCTTGCAGATCAACGAAGAGAAACCAATCGTAATGGAAGTCCCTGTACAGTTGGAAGGTCTGGCAGAAGGTGTTAAAGCCGGTGGTAAATTGGCTCTTCAGATCCGTAAATTGAAAGTGAAAGCTCTTTACAACATCATCCCTGAACGTCTGGTTATCAACGTTACTAACCTGGGTCTGGGTAAAACTATCAAAGTTGGTGACTTGAACTTCGAAGGTCTGACTTTGCTGAACGCAAAAGAAGCTGTTGTTTGTGCTGTTAAATTGACTCGTGCTGCTCGTGGTGCTCAGGCTACAGCTGGTAAATAATTTAATTTAACTACCTGACAACAAAAAAATCCCTTTCAATGAAATACTTGATTGTAGGGCTGGGAAACATTGGTGCCGAATACCATGAAACCCGCCACAACATAGGATTTATGGTATTGGACGCCCTTGCTAAGGCGTCCAATATTGTTTTCAAGGACGGACGATACGGAGCCACTGCCACACTTTCGCTCAAAGGACAGCAACTTATCTTGTTGAAACCTTCCACTTACATGAACCTGAGCGGAAACGCTGTGCGGTACTGGATGCAACAGGAAAAGGTTCCCTTGGAAAATGTACTGATAGTAGTAGATGATCTGGCTCTTCCCTTCGGAAGCCTGCGTCTGAAAGGCAAAGGAAGCGACGCCGGACATAACGGATTGAAGCACATTGCCGCTACATTAGGAACACAGAATTACGCCCGACTTCGCTTCGGCATCGGGAATAATTTTCCCAGAGGCGGACAGATTGACTACGTATTAGGAAAGTTTAGTGACGAAGACATGCAGCAAATGCCCGAACGGCTTGAAACTGCCGGCGAAATCATCAAGAGCTTTTGTCTTGCCGGACTGAACAACACCATGAATCAGTTTAACAACAAATAAACCAAACAACACATGGCTGAAGCAAGAATTGACAAATGGATGTGGGCTGCCCGCATATTCAAGACTCGCACCATTGCTGCCGAGGCTTGCAAGAAAGGCAGAATATGCATCAACGGCGCACAAGCCAAGCCGGCACGCATGATAAAGCCGGGCGATGTAATTCAGGTGAAAAAACCGCCTATTACATACTCGTTTAAAGTGTTGCAGGCTATCGAAAAGCGTGTAGGAGCCAAACTGGTTCCCGAAATAATGGAGAACGTCACGACTCCCGACCAGTATGAATTGCTGGAAATGAGTAAAATCAGCGGTTTCGTAAACCGTGCTAAAGGAACGGGACGTCCGACAAAGAAAGACCGGCGAGATCTGGATGAGTTCTTTACTCCGGAATATCTCGACGATTTTGACTTCGATTTCGACGACAATGACGAAGAAGAAGAATAAAAAACCGGGTATGAATTGCAGGAAACATTCCACAATCCATACCCGGTTCTTGTTTATGGCAGCTATTATAAGTTTGCCTTGATGGCATCAATCAGTTCCTGATATTCTGCATCACTCAGATATACCTTACCCGGATTCATCTGAAAAGTACCTCCATAATCGGGACCGTCTACATACTTCGGCGCCAGATGAAAATGTAAATGAGAAAGTTTGTCACTATATGCCCCATAATTGATTTTCTCCGGATGAAAAGCCTTGTCCATAGCACGGGTAACACGCACTACATCGGCCATAAAAGCATTACGGTCTTCATCACTTAATTCATTCAAGTCGTTTACATGGTCTTTGTAAGCTACGAGGCAACGTCCCCGGTAAGTCTGTTCCTTAAACAGAAAGACACGTGAAACGCTCAACGGAGCTATTTCAATCATCAGATTATGCAATGTTTCATTGTTCTGGCAATACAGACACTCTTTCGGATCACTTTTCATAATTGTGTTTCATTTAAATAATTAATATTAGTTTTGTCTAATAACTGTATGTAAACAGTTTGTTCAAGTCATTTTCTTCACCTACTACCCATACCACATCGTTTTCTTTAAACGGTGCATGTACCTGAGGGGTACGCAAGGCATCCTCACCTGCCGATTCTACGCCGACTACCAGACAATGATACTTATCGCGTATGCCACATTCAGCAATGCTATAACCAATGAACGGTGAGTCTTTGCCAACGACAAATTGTTTCAGTTTCATTTCGTGCTTTTCAAAATCTTCATCATCATAAGTATGTGTGGCAGCTTCCGCAATCGCTGCAAATGCGGACAACTGTTCATCGGTACCAATCACCTGAATAGTATCGTTCGGGAAAATACATGTGTCACCATTCGGTATGTTCAACCGATGCTTTCCTCTGATAATAGAGGCTACATGTACATCGTATTTCCTGCCAAGATCAAGTTCTTTCAGACTCTTTCCCGCCCACGACGATTCTTCCGGTATCAGAAAATCACTCAAGTGAAGGTCACGGTCGAGCAGACGTCCGGCATATTCCGGCTGCTTTTCACCCAGATATTCCTGCTGCATGTCTTTCGAATGCAGATTACGCACAAAGGTACGTTCCAGCACGATAGACTGTTTCTTGAGAAAACGTGAAAAAATCATGCCGCACACAAGGATAATGGCAATACCTACCATCAGTGCAGCCGAAGCACGGAACAGGTTTTCGATGATGAAAACTACAAAACCGATTGCAATAACGATACGCAAAAGAATAAGCGAAATAAGCGGAGCATGATTGAAACGGCTGTCCGACCACAGCGACTTAAACTCAACCGAACGATTTTTCTTCATAATCAATGCCCGCAAGAAAGGAGCAATTGCCCCAATGGTAAGAATACTACCCAATATCCGTCCCCACAAATCTCCCAGCATATCTACAGCCAGAGGCACAATGAAATGCAGGAACAAAGCAGTCACTGCTACCGAAAGTACAGAGTAAATCAATACGATACGGATAATGGCCGTAACCAGTTTCTTCCAGTTATTACCATGGTTTGCAACCGATGCACCCGAAGAATAACGATCCAGCAAGCGACGCCAGCGAACCGGTATATACTTATCTATTACCTGATAGGCAGGTACGGCAAGACGAATCATATAAGGAGTCAGGAAAGTGGTGATAACCGAAACAGCTACTACGATGGGATACAGGAAATGGCTGGTCACCTTCAGGCTGACACCCAGTGAAGCAATGATGAAGGCAAACTCACCTATCTGCGTCAAGCTGAAACCACACTGCATGGCTGTCTTCAACGGCTGACCGGAAAGCAGTACGCCGGCAGTACCGAAAATGGTCTGTCCTAAAATTACGGCTACCACAATAACCAGAATCTGCACCTTGTATTCTACAATCATCGAAGGATCTACCATCATACCTACTGAAACGAAGAAGATAGCTCCAAACAAATCTTTTACGGGCGACACCAGCTTTTCGATGTGTTCCGACTCGATGGTTTCCGACAAAATAGAACCCATGATAAACGCTCCGAAAGCCGGAGAAAATCCTACCAGCGATGCGATATATACCATTCCGAAGCACAATGCCAGAGAAACAATGAGCAGCGTTTCATCACTCATCAGCTTACGTACCCGCTTCAACAGAAGAGGAATACCATAAATACCGACAACAAACCAAAGTATCAGGAAGAATACCAGCTTCAGAATGCTGTATACCATTTCGCCTCCCTCGAAATTCTTGCTTACTGCCATGGTAGAAAGCATGACCATCAGCACAATAGCCAGAATGTCTTCCAGAATCAGGATACTCAGCACCAGTCCGGCAAAACGTTGCTGGCAGAGTCCCATATCATCGAAAGCCTTATAGATAATGGTCGTAGACGACATGGCAAGCATACCACCCAGATAAATGCAGTCCATCTGCCCCCAGCCGAACGTCCATCCTACGAAAACTCCCACCAGTATCATACAGAAAATAATGGTACATGCCGAAATAATGGCAGGACCACCTATCTTCATCAGTTTCTTCAGGCTGAACTCCAGTCCAAGAGCAAACAACAAGAAAATCACACCTATTTCCGACCAGATATGAATACTGGCAGAATCGACTACGGAAGGAGTAAACTTAAAATGAGGGGTACAAATAAAGCCGGCAACAATATACCCCAGTACCAAGGGTTGCTTCAGCTTCTTAAAGATAAGTGTCATGATACCGGCACATATCAGAATCAGTGCCAGATCACTTATTAATGGAGTTAATTGGGACATTTGTAATTACATATTATAATTGTTGCCGCAAAAATAAGTAATAATTTTAAAGTTGCGTCGCCGAAAGACAAGTTATTTCCTTTCGGACAACAAAACCTGCCAAAAAGATTTTTTCAAGAATGTGAAGGGCGTGAAGGGCATAAATAGCGAATTGAGTCAACAGACAACTGCTATATGAGTATTTTTGACTAACTTTGCCCGACAATAACCATAAAATTATCAGGAAACAAACATGATAGTCTGCATAGCCGAAAAGCCCAGTGTGGCACGCGACATAGCCGAAGTATTAGGCGCACGAAACCGGAAAGAAGGATATATCGAAGGAAACGGATACCAAGTTACCTGGACCTTCGGACATCTTTGTACCTTGAAGGAGCCGCATGAATATACTCCGACATGGAAATCGTGGAGCCTGAGCAGCTTGCCGATGATTCCTCCCCGCTTTGGCATCAAGCTGATAAACGATCCGGGGATTGAAAAGCAGTTTCATATCATAGAGGGACTGATGCAGCAGGCCGATGAAATCATCAACTGCGGTGATGCGGGCCAGGAAGGAGAGCTGATTCAGCGGTGGGTAATGCAGAAAGCAGGAGCACGCTGTCCGGTCAAACGCCTGTGGATTTCATCGCTTACCGAAGAGGCTATTCGCGAAGGTTTCGCCAACCTGAAAGAACAATCCGAGTTTCAGCCGCTGTACGAGGCGGGACTGAGCCGCGCCATAGGCGACTGGGTATTGGGAATGAACGCTACCCGTCTGTACACGTTGAAGTACGGACAGAACCGTCAGGTGCTTTCTATCGGAAGAGTGCAGACTCCTACGCTTGCCCTGATCGTAAAGCGCCAGCAGGAAATAGAGAACTTCAAACCCGAACCTTACTGGGAACTGAAAACGGTATATCGGGAAACGACCTTCAACTCGACCAAGGGTAAATTCTCGTCGAAGGAAGAAGGTGAGAAGTTTTTGGAAACCGTCCGGAACTCCGACTTTACCGTTACCGATGTTTCGGCTAAAAAAGGGACGGAAGCGCCTCCCCGACTGTTCGACCTGACTTCGCTGCAGGTGGAATGCAACAAGAAGTTCAGCTACTCGGCCGACATGACCTTGCAGCTTATCCAGTCACTCTACGAAAAGAAAGTGGCTACCTATCCGCGTGTAGATACGACTTTCCTGAGTGATGACATCTATCCCAAATGCCCGAACATCCTTGCCGGACTGAAAGACTATGCGGGTTTCACAGCTCCGCTGGCCGGAAAGAAGTTGCTGAAATCGAAAAAGGTGTTCGACAATTCGAAGGTAACCGACCACCATGCCATTATCCCTACCGGTGTGCAGCCTCAAGGACTGACTGATATGGAGAAACGGGTATTCGATTTGATAGCACGCCGTTTCATCGCAGTCTTCTATCCGGACTGTAAATTCTCCACAACTACAGTATTGGGAGAAGTCGACAAAGTGGAATTCAAGGCAACCGGTAAGCAGATTCTGGAGCCGGGATGGAGAGTAATCTTTGCCAAAGAACAGCAGGAAGAACCCAAGGAAGGCGAAGAAGAACGCGTTCTGCCGCTCTTTACCGTAGGCGAAAGCGGACCGCACACACCCGATCTGACCGAAAAGTGGACACAGCCTCCCAAGCCTTATACGGAAGCTACTTTGCTTCGTGCCATGGAAACTGCCGGTAAACTGGTAGACAACGATGAACTGCGCGACGCCTTAAAGGAAAATGGCATCGGCCGTCCGTCTACCCGTGCAGCCATTATCGAAACACTCTTCAAGCGTCATTATATCCGCAAGGAAAGAAAGAACCTGATTGCTACCCCAACAGGAGTGGAACTGATACAACTCATCCACGAAGAGTTGCTGAAATCGGCAGAACTCACCGGTATCTGGGAAAAGAAACTGCGTGAAATAGAACGCCGCAGCTACGATGCCGCTACGTTCCTTGCCGAACTGAAACAGATGGTAACCGAAATTGTATACAGTGTACTCCGCGACAATACGAACCGAAGGGTAACCATCATGCCCGATGAATCATCGGACAAAGGTACAGCAAAAGCAAAGGCTAAAAAGGGAAGCACCTCAAGGGTAAAGGCTTCGGACGCCGAGAATGATACAGCCTCAGCCAAGCCCAAGCGTACCCGGAAAGCAAGCACCACAACCAAAGAGCAAACAACTGCTGCCCAAACGCAGCCGGTACCGACAACCACGCAGGCGGCAACAGGAGATGAACTGATTGGTACCCCTTGCCCGCTCTGTGGCAAAGGGCATATTATTAAAGGAAAGACTTCTTACGGGTGCTCGGAATGGAAAAACGGTTGCACGTTCAGAAAACCATTTTAAGGTTTTCGGGCAGGTAACCGCTGCGTATGCGCCACTCCTGTGGATAAAGGTTATTGGCACGGTTGCCGATGTTCTTTACAAAACCTAACGGAACATCGTGATAAGCCACCAGCACATATCCACGGGGGACGTCGGCATCCAGCACAACGACTTCCTTTCTTAAATAAGCAATGGCTTGCTCGTACGTCAGGTTGGCTACTGGAAAACAGTCTGCACAGCGTTTTACAGACATGGCCAGAGCGTGGTCGGGAATACAATCCTTACCTTTTAGTCCGGCTACCGTAATACCGGCATGAAGCACTTTTAAAGTCGACTTTATCACTTCATATAAATCCTGATATGCCACAGGGAAAGCTGTTATCTCATTATTCTCTACTGTCCATACATACTGCTCCGGACTGTCTACCCATGTCTTGACCTCTTTCGGACATACAACCGGCTGTCCTCCGGCTTTCTGACTTTTTTTCTTCTTATCCTTTTTCGGACGCTTACCCGTACAGTCTGCGGAAGCTTCCATTGTATCATCCTCATACTTACGAAGTACAGCCAGAAACAAGCCCTCTCCTACTGTACGATGTGGTAAAAAACGGTATACAGGGAAATCACTGCCGGTCAGATTGCCCGTAATGTTCCATTCTTCCTGTACAGCTACCGGAAGCACCTCAGCCCCCAGTTCGCGGGAAATCCATGCTACATTATCCTCGTTTTCCTCCCGATTATACGTACAGGTACTATAAATCAAAAGCCCTCCCGGTTTCAGGCAAGACCAGATATCCTTTAGAATCCGGCGCTGACGTTGCCAGCAGACTGTTACATTGTCTATACTCCACTCGTCTACAGCTACCGGATCCTTGCGGAACATTCCTTCTCCAGAGCAAGGAACATCTGTCAGAATCACATCGAACACGGCTTCCAGCGGAGTAAAATCGGCAGGATCGTTATTCGTGACGATCACTCCTTCATCTCCCCATTTGATCAGGTTCTCCGCCAGTACCTGCGAACGATTTCTCATCACTTCGTTTGCAACAAGCATACTGCCTTCGGGCAACACCGAACGAGCCAGCGTAGACTTTCCCCCGGGAGCCGCACAAAGGTCGAGCATCACCACAGGCGTATGTACATACTGACGTAATGCCTGCTCCACAAACATGGAAGATGCTTCCTGTACATAGTAACTTCCGGCATGAAACAAGGGATCGAAAGTAAAAGTAGGACGCGTATTCAGATAATACCCCGTTTCGCACCAGGGGATAGAAGTACTTTCGGCAGGAACAGACTTACATTTATTCCGGTTCAGACGGATACTTACGGGAGTATCGTGCTGCAAGGCTTCGTATAATTTTTCAAATTGCTCTTCGCCCAGCAAACTGCGGGTGCGTGTAACAAAGTCGGAAGGAAGGTTCATATAAAATGTTCGATATGGTTTTCGGAGTACAAAAATAGTACAAATAGCATTTTCCCCCAAGATATTTTCTATACCTTTGCAAACAAAATAAAAGAGATTCATCCGCATGAAACAATATTTGGACTTATTACAACGCATCCGCACAGAGGGTGTCAGAAAAGACGACCGCACCGGAACCGGTACGATCAGCGTATTCGGGCATCAGATGCGCTTTAATCTGGAAGAAGGATTTCCGCTGGTCACGACCAAGAAACTTCATCTGAAATCAATCATTTACGAACTGCTCTGGTTCCTGAAAGGCGATACCAATGTCAAGTATTTGCAAGAAAACGGAGTACGTATCTGGAATGAATGGGCCGACGAGAATGGTGACTTAGGACATATATACGGCTACCAGTGGCGTTCATGGCCTGATTATGAAGGAGGTTTCATCGACCAGATTTCGGAAGCAGTGGAAACTATCAAGCATAATCCTGACTCACGCAGAATCATCGTCAATGCATGGAATGTAGCCGACCTGAAAAACATGAATCTGCCTCCTTGTCACATGTTCTTCCAGTTCTACGTAGCCAACGGACGTCTGAGCCTTCAGATGTACCAGCGTAGTGCCGATACCTTCCTCGGAGTGCCGTTCAATATCGCCTCGTATGCATTGCTGTTGCAGATGATGGCACAGGTTACGGGACTGAAAGCTGGAGATTTTGTCCACACCATAGGCGACGCGCACATCTATCTGAACCACTTGGAACAGGTGGACTTGCAGCTTACCCGTACTCCCCGCCCGCTTCCGCAAATGAAGCTGAACCCGGATGTAAAAAACATCTTCGACTTCAAATACGAAGATTTCGAACTGGAAAATTATGATCCGTGGCCTCACATTGCAGGAAAAGTATCTGTCTAACCCCTATAACCCAACATAAAAATATGCTGTCGATTATCGTCGCTATCAACAAAAACAGAGGAATCGGATTCGAAAACAAGCTGTTATACTGGCTGCCGAACGACCTGAAACGTTTTAAGGCACTTACTACAGGACATACCATCATCATGGGAAGAAAAACCTTCGAATCGCTTCCCAAAGGTGCCTTGCCCAACCGCCGCAACATCGTGTTGAGCCGTAGTTGCCACGAATTTCCCGGAGCAGAATGTTTTCATTCGCTGCAAGATGCCCTGCAACAATGTAAGGAGGAAGAAGAAGTTTATATTATAGGAGGAGCAAGTCTTTATGCTGAAGCATTGCCTCTTGCCGACAGGCTTAATATCACCGAAATAGAGGATGCGGATAAAGAAGCCGATGTTTTCTTTCCGCCCATCAACCTCAACGAATGGAAGGAAGTACAGCGCGAAAGCCATTCCACCGACGAAAAGCACCAATATGCTTATCATTTTGTAGACTACGAACGTATCTAAAACAATAAATCCCCGCTTCCAGCGGGGATTATCATTTTTATCTTTTCTTCTTGAAAAATTCTTTCATCAACTTTGCACAGTCCTCGGCAAGTACACCTTTTACTACAACTGTCTTGGGGTGCAAGGCGTCGGGCGCATACCGCTGATAGCCTCTTTTCTCGTCTTCAGCGCCAAACACCAGTTTTCCCGTCTGTGCCCAGGCTATTGCTCCAGCACACATCACGCAAGGCTCTACCGTAACATAAAGCGTACATTCATTCAGGTACTTGGCCCCCAGTGCATTAGCAGCAGCCGTTATGGCCTGCATTTCAGCATGAGCCGTCACATCGTTCAGGGTTTCGGTCAGGTTATGCGAACGGGCAATGATACGGTCGCGACAAACAACAACAGCCCCAATAGGAACTTCTCCCCTGCCGGCAGCTTTCTGCGCCTCCATTAAGGCCTGCTTCATATAAAAAACATCATCAACCATAACTTATCTGCGCATATCGTGCTCCTTAAACAAAGTAGGATAATCGTCCTCCATATTCTGATGAATAAAAGCCAATATGGTTTCACGAAGCCAGCGCGCCTTGTTCTTTATCTGGTAAGTTTCCAGATACCGATCCACAATCTGCACTTCTTCTTCACTCATCAGGCATACCATCCGCTGCTTACGTGGCGGAACCGATGGTGGTACTTTTTTTCGTTTTTTTCCGTTATTCATCATTGCAGGTACAAAATTAGTACACTTCAACTAAATACAAAACAGAAAATACGTATTTTTGCAAAAAACAAAATGGCTAAGCACAACGAACTGGGAAAAGAAGGGGAAACAGAAGCTGCTGAATTCCTGATAAGCAAAGGCTACACAATTCGTCACCGCAACTGGCGTTCAGGAAAACGGGAACTGGATATCGTTGCACAGAAAGACGGTGAACTGGTAGTGGTAGAAGTAAAGACTCGCCGGAACGATGAGTTCGGCCGGCCGGAAGAGGCTATCACCGACCGGAAAATCAGAAACATCATCATCTCGACTGATGCATATATCAAGAAGTTCGAAATAGACCTGCCGGTTCGCTTCGATATTATTACAATAACAGGTACAGAGCCTCCCTTTCACATTGAACATATCGAAGAAGCTTTTTTACCGCCAATTTGGTAAGACATACATATAATATAACGTCAAGTCAGAAAAAATTATGGATATAGAAACCCTCCGTCAATATTGTCTAAGCAAGCCCGCCGTAACCGAATGTTTTCCTTTCGACGAAACAAGCCTTGTCTTTAAAGTTGTAGACCGTATGTTCCTACTGGTCGATCTGGAACATCCCGACCATGCCAGCATGAAATGTAATCCGGATTATGCCATAGAACTTCGTGACCATTACAACGGTATTGAAGGAGCTTACCATTTCAATAAGAAATACTGGAATCAGGTAGCACTGGAAAGTGATGTACCCGACCAGCTTATCCGTCAACTGATAGACCACTCGTATGAAGAAGTCGTCAGGAAGTTTACTAAAAAACAACGGGACGTTTTAGAGAAAACATCACCACGTTTTACTGAAAACGTGGGCACGTTTTCTACCGATTATCCGGAACCGATATTTCTAAGCGAAACAAACTCGACCAACAGCTACCTGGACGAATTGTGTAATACAACTTCGGTGGCAGAATTAACCAGCGTATATACCGACTTCCAGACTGCGGGACGCGGACAGAGAGGTAACAGCTGGGAGTCGGAAGCCGGAGCAAACTTACTTTTCAGCTTTGTAGTTTATCCTGACTTTCTGGAGGCTCGGAAACAATTCCTGCTTTCTCAGATCACAGCTCTTGCCTTACAGGAAGTCTTGTCGCAATATACCGACGAAATCCGTATCAAATGGCCCAACGATATTTATTGGAAAGACAAGAAAATCTGCGGAACCTTGATAGAAAATGATCTGACGGGCATACACATCAGCCGTTCCATTTCGGGCACAGGCGTGAATCTGAATCAGGAAAGCTTTCTGAGTGATGCCCCCAATCCAGTATCACTTTTTCAGATAACCGGACGGCGTTACGACCGCAAAGAAATTCTGGATGAATTCATGGAACGTGCCGCCTACTACTATTCACTCCTGAAAAATGGAAATGCAGAACTGATTTCTTCACGCTATCAGGCTGTACTCTATCGCAAGGAAGGCTTTTATGCCTATAAAGATAAAGACGGAAGTTTCCGTGCACGCATCTGTGGAATAGAACCATCGGGAGCTTTAATCCTGGAAGATGAGAGCGGAAAGAGAAGAGAATATATGTTTAAAGAAGTGTCTTTCGAATTATAATCCTAAGCATGTCACCTACCAGCCAACGAATATTACACATAGCTATACCTTCTATCATTTCGAATATTACAGTTCCCTTGCTGGGACTGGTAGATGTTACTATCGTAGGTCACCTCGGTTCGGCTTCATACATCGGAGCCATCGCTGTAGGAGGAATGCTTTTCAATATGATCTACTGGATATTCGGCTTCTTACGTATGGGAACAAGCGGACTGACGGCGCAAGCCTATGGCGGTCACGACCTAAAGGAAGTCACCCGCATCTTACTGAGTTCGGTCGGTATCAGCCTGATGCTGGCGCTGGCTCTACTTGTATTACAATATCCCATACGGATAATTGCCTTCGAACTGATAGATACCAGTGCCGAGGTACAGAAGCTTGCCACATTATATTTTCACATTTGCATCTGGGGAGCTCCGGCAACTCTTGGTTTATATAGTTTTTCGGGATGGTTCATCGGCATGCAGAACTCACGTTTTCCGATGTTCATAGCCATTACACAAAACATTGTAAACATAGCAGCCAGTGTACTTTTTGTTTTTGTTCTTGGTATGAAAGTAGAGGGAGTTGCCTTGGGAACGCTTATAGCCCAGTATGCCGGACTCTTCATGGCGTACTTGCTCTGGCTGCGTTACTATCGTCCTTTACGAAAATATATCGGCCGGAAAAATCTCTTTACCCATGACGCCATGAAACGCTTGTTTCAGGTTAACCGGGATATTTTTCTCCGCACCTTGTGCCTGGTTGCCGTTACGGTGTTCTTTACTTCTACCGGAGCTGCCTATGGAGATGTAGTCCTGGCTGTCAACACCCTGCTCATGCAATTGTTTACACTCTTCTCTTATATCATGGATGGATTTGCCTATGCAGGAGAAGCACTGACCGGCAAATACATCGGAGCGGGAAACAAACAGGAACTCCACCGTACCATCCGGCATTTGTTCGGTTGGGGAATCGCCTTGTCGATTGCTTTTACTCTATTGTATGGAATAGGAGGACAAGGATTTTTGGGATTATTGACGAACGACCAATCTGTGATAGCAGCATCGGGTGATTACTTTTACTGGGTACTTGCCATCCCGCTTGCCGGATTTTCGGCCTTTCTGCTGGATGGTATCTGCATTGGAACCACTTCCACCAACATCATGCTGAAAGCAATGGTGGTAGCTGCCGGAAGTTTCTTCCTGATTTATTATGGACTACACCATACACTTCACAACCATGCACTGTGGTTAGGCTTTATCGTTTATCTGGCATTACGAGGTATCGTTCAGGCCTGGTTGCTCAACTCTTCGAGCCTACGAACTGCCAAGTGATGTTTCTTCTCGGCAGCTTTCCGATGCCAGTATAACGCCTTCTCCCTGTCCGGTGCACCGGTCCATCCTTCCTCATAAGCTTGTCCGATGCGATAAAGAGCATAGATATCTTCCGACTTTTTATATGCTTCGAAAGCCAAAGGAAGGGATATGGGTAAGGCTCCGCAACCCTTTCGGTATAAATCTCCCAAATTTGTAGGGGCATATAAATGATCTCCCTGAAGATAAGCCTGCTTGAACCAGTACTCGGCTTTCAGTCCGTCACGTTCTACGCCGATACCTTCCTGATAGATAGTTCCTAAATCGTTCAGCACGACTCCCGCTACATCCGCTCCAGCCTGATAATTTTCACCGAGAGCCACCAGCATTTCTGTATCTTCACGCGAATAGCTTTCCCAGGTTTCGGCCCCGTCTATCTGCCAGGACTTAACTCGTCCAATGGAAACATGCTGAGGAACATCGACTTCGGTTTCCAGCTCTTCCCGTCGATGGTCTTCTTCCAGTTCCGCTTCAGTTGCTTGTGGAAGTAGCCCTTTCCGCATGATATACTGTACATAGCCGTAAATGCGCGGAGTGGAAGAATGAAGATTCACTCCATATTGAGCCAATAAATCCAATGACAAATAAGGAGTTCCTTCCAATGGAAGGCCTACATAATAACGTGGAAACACAGACAATGCCGATTTCAGCATTGCTATTTCTTCTCCAATGGCATCCTCAATCCATGCTTCATCGTATACACGATATACTGTTTGGTCCGCAGCATCGGGAAATGTCAAGTTCTTATGGTTAAGATGCTGACTCAAACAGTCTATCAGGTATGGAAAGAACTTATAATCGTTATAGGAAGCCAGTCCGTCTATCATGACTTCATATTCATCCAGTCCCTCTGCTATGACAAACATAGTTGTTGAGATTTCCGGACGAGTGAAATAATAATAGCTGCGTTCTCCGTCGTAACCTTCGAACTCAAATTGAAAAGGAACATCCAGTTCACGCAAAAAGACATCCAAATTTAGCCTGGCCGATGAATGTATATATACTGATTTCATGCCTTCTCTCCCTCTTCTGTACCATCCAACAGATATTCCTTTCTAAACATGTCAAGAAACAACAGGAACAATGACACCAGCAAAGGTCCAAAAATGATTCCCATGAATCCAAAAATCGGCAGTCCGGCCACAACACCGAATATCGTAATCAATGGATGAATGTTAGCCATTTTCTTCTGAAGAATAAAGCGAATCAAGTTATCACACTGAGAAATAATAATACCTCCATATCCCAACAGGATAAGCGCATTCACCCATTCACCCATTATCAGGAAGTAAACAGATACCGGAACCCAAATCAATGCAGTACCCACCAATGGTATAATCGAAGCAAATGCTGTAAGCAATGCAGTCAGATACGGATTGGGAGCATCACACAGCCAATATCCTCCTAAAGAAATAATACCCTGTATAACAGCCAGCAACGGAATACCTATAGCATTCGACCGTACCATCAACTGGATTTTATTAAGTACTTCACGCTTATTTGTTTCAGTAAAAGGCATAATGGTCGATACATAATGCTCCATTTTCTTGCCTTCCCACAACATAAAAAACAAAAGCATAATGGCAACCGCGAGATTGACAACCAAATCGCTTACGCCAGTCATTATCTTTTGTCCGATAGAAGATGCCTGCGCTACCATAAACGACAAGCTTTGCTCTGACAGCAAATCGAATCCGGTGCGTTCCTCTATCACATCAATAACCTGGCGTGCAGGTTGAATGATCGACTGAGTATCAAAATGCATTCCCGAAATTTGGCTCACAATTGCCCAACTGAACAGCGACAACGGAATCAGGATAAAGAGAGTAACTCCAATTGTGATAATCCAGACTGCCAGAAGTGGCTTTATCTTGCTCTGAAGCCAATTCGAAAAATTACGCAATAACAGATATAAAGTGAATCCTCCTAATATACCATTCATAAATGGCTGTGCCTGACGAAACAACAAAATTCCTAATCCGATGATTAAAATAACTAAGGAATATTTCCAATATTGCTCTTTCATACTACAAATTTTCTTTTTAAAATTATGACAAACAGACTGTCCGATCGGGAGCAAAGTTACGGAATTATACTTATCGGCAAGCTTTTTAATGTCTTATTTTCCACGGAAAGTACATAAGAACATACGATAAAAGTACATACGCCCTGTCTTTTAAAAAGATATGATAATAAAAAAGGTCGTTTACGAACGTTACTTCATGCTTTCAGCACAAAATGAACGTTTCATAAACGACCCGGCATTTTTCAAATTCCACATTCAATAAAATGCCTTACTTTACCTAAAAAATTCCCAATACCTACGTATGCTTTGCCGGTTTACTCGATACCTATTTCATCAACAAAAATGAATGCAGGTCGTCCGTTACCCCAATGCCATGCAGGGATTTTATATTCCGGTTTAGCAATAATCTTAACATAACGAGTATTTACAGAGTTAAACTCCAATTCATGGGTATAAATACCATTCTTATCTTTAGAAGTAACAGGAGGAAAATCTTCCGTTTTCAATTCCTTAAAAGTTTTACCATCGTCGGATGCCAATACAGAAATGCTTCTTACATCCAAAATTTCTTCTCCTATCTCAACATAAGTCCGTACCCATGCTTTATGAATGGAAGTTTCCTGCTTTAGGTCAACGACCGCTTCCATATCATTTTTATAAAATGCAATCCACCGTCCTGTTCTGTAGTTGGGTGTTCCACTCAGTCCATCTATTAATGTATATTCGCCATTGAATTTATATTTTTCATTGATTGGTTGCAACAAAGTCAAAGGTTTGGCAGTAGCTTTATTGAAATCGATTTTTTCGGTAAGAACATCACTCTTTTTATTATTGCGGATAGTGATAGCTTTCAAGATACAACTTTCTTTTAACGAAAGTGTATCACTATATTGTTGCGATTTCGCTGTAGGTTCACTACCATCGAGTGTATAATAAATCGGTGAATTGCCAATTGCAGACAATACAACCTTTATTGAATTGTCTACGTAATCGGTAATATATTCTGCCTTGACGTTAAAAACATGCTTTGCATAATTATATCCCTTCAGGTCATAAATTGATATTAACTGAGGCAAACGCTGCAAGAAGTTATCATAATTCTTTTTCGCCGGCAAAGTCCACTGAACTTCAGACAATGCAGCCAAACGAGGCAGTTCCATATACTCCAACTGGCTATAGGTAGGAATATATTCCGTCCACAAATTAGCCTGAACACCAATAATATGCTTAGCTTCGTCTGCTGTCAGACTTTGATCGACCGGTTCATAGCTATAAACTCTTTCTACAGATACATAACCACCGATAGCTAAAGGCTCATTTTCTGTATCTATTGTCTGATAATAATCGAAATACAAATGAGAAGCAGGAGTCATAATGGCATCATTACCCAGCTTGGCAGCTTCAATACCTCCTTCACTCCCTCTCCACGACATAACTGTTGCGGTAGGACTTAGTTCTCCTTCCAAAATTTCGTCCCAACCTATTATTTTCCGTCCTTTACTGTTCAAGAATTTCTCCGCATATCCAATAATGTAGGACTGCAATTTCTGCTCGGCTGTATGCTTGTCATCTGCTTTAATTCCCAAAGCCTTAATACGAGCCTGACATTTCGGACATTTCTGCCAACGTACTTTAGGACATTCATCCCCACCTACATGTATATACTCAGAAGGGAAAATATCTACTATTTCTCCTAAAACATCTTCGATGAATTTAAGAGTTTCATCGTTTCCGGCACACAATACATCGTCGGAAATTCCCCACTGCTTCCAGACTTCATATGGTCCGCCCGTACATCCCAGATAAGGATAGGCTGCCAATGCTGCCTGCATATGTCCGGGCAAATCAATTTCAGGCACAACTGTAATAAACCGTTCTTGGGCATATTTTACAATGTCACGTGCCTCCTCCTGAGTATAGAAACCTCCATATTCTACATTATCATATTCTCCTGAATTACGAGCGATAACCGTTCCTGCACGTTTGGAGCCAATGGTCGTAAGTTCCGGACGTTTCTTTATTTCAATTCTCCAACCCTGATCATCCGTAAGATGCCAATGGAACCGATTGATATTATGTAAGGCAAGCATATCTATAAAACGTTTGATAGAATCTGCCGGAAAGAAATGACGAGAAACATCCAGATGCACTCCACGATAAGAAAAACGAGGATAATCGTTTACGACAGCAGAAGGAAAAAGTACATCACCCTCTGCAACAGGCATAGTCTTACGCAATGTCTGAATACCATAAAAGACTCCAGCTTCCGTTGCCCCTGTAATGGTAATCTGCTGTTTAGTAACCTCCAGATGATATGCTTCCTTATTAGCATTGTCCAACCCAAGTGATAAAACAATCGCACCCGATGAAGGAATTTCGTCTGTAAGCTGAACATTTTTACCCGTTTGTTCTTTGATATATTCAGCCAAAAATTCAGCATTACGCTTCATTGCATCATTACCTTTCGGATAAGCAATAACCGTATTATTACTCAAGACAAAGTCACCAGCAGAAGCTGTCTGTACTTCTTGTGGTAACGGAATAACGTCAAAATCAGCCTGATTTTTTACTCCTGACGAACAGGAAAAGAGTCCTCCACACAGAAGGATCAGTCCTAAAATGTATTGCTTTTTCATTTAAAATGATTGATTAGTTAACAACTAAATTAACGTGAATTCGACGAATTCAAAACAAAGCAAGCTGTGTGTCAAATGTACGTTGTACATTGATACACGGCTTTTTTGGAAACATGCAGTACGCCGCAA
>NZ_DBMACV010000036.1:0-32599 GCF_057861905.1 Phocaeicola sp.
TTTCTTTAAAGTTACTGACTTTCAGGGACTTTTGCAAATATAATCTATTGATAATTAAATACTTAACAATAGAATTTTATTTTTTTGTCATCTACTAAAATAATTGACATAAATGTATGAAGTCTTTAATTCTGGCAGACAATCAGGTGGTGACACGGTTAGGAATAAAGTTTTTGGCCGTTGAGAATGGAAGAACTGCTTCTTCTATAAAGGAAGCGGGGTGTCTGCATGATTTGTCTCTTCTGCTGGCTTCTTTCCCGGATGCCATTGTGGTTATTGATTATACATTGTTCGATTGTACGGCCGATCAGTTGTGGGTATTGAAAGAGCGTTTTCCTGCATCGGTCTTTATTCTTTTCAGTGAGGCTTTGAGTGAAGATTTTGTACGCCGGATGGTTTTAGGAACCGTACAGTTTAGTCTGTTGCTGAAGGATTCTGATTTATCTGAGCTGCTTGCTTGTATGAAAAGTGCAGAGCAGGGGAAACAGTTTGTGTGTGCAAAAGTAAAAAGCTGGTTGTATACTGAAGAGAGGCGGGTGTCTGCGGGGATTCCTCAGTTGACTGCTACAGAAAAAGAGATACTTCGTTCGCTTGCTTTAGGTAAGAGTACGAAAGAAATTGCAGCCGAACGTTTTCTGAGTGTGTATACTATTATGACGCATCGTAAAAACATTTTCCGGAAACTAAATGTAAACAACGCACAGGAAGCTATCCGTTATGCTTTGCGTGCGGGGATAGTTAATGTGGCAGAATATTGTATCTGATACTGAAAAGAAAGAAGTGAATTACTCCATTATAAAATAACCATATGGTGGGTTTGTAAAAATCCCTCTGTATTTTATCCTCGCAATACATAAATCAAGGATAATACAGAGGGATTTTTTTTGTGTTGAATACTTTAGACTATAGAATATTAATTTTTAACTTCTGTTTTGAGGTGTTTGATGGTTGTAATGAAAATCTTGGTTATATTTTATCGAGCGCCTGTTTCAGGTCGGCAATCAGGTCGTCCACATGCTCTGTTCCGATAGACAGGCGGACGGTGCCTGGTTTGATCTGCTGCTCCTCCAGCTCTTTTTCATTCAGCTGTGAATGGGTTGTAGTAGCAGGGTGAATAACCAGTGATTTCATATCGGCCACATTTGCCAGCAGTGAGAATATTTGCAAATTGTCTATAAACCGTTGAGCTTCTCCTATTCCTCCCTTAATGTCAATTGTAAAGATGGAGCCTCCTCCTTGCGGGAAATAGCGCTTGTAGAGGAGATGATCGGGGTGGTCGGGTAGTGACGGATGATGTACAGCTTCTACTTTAGGGTGCTTGTTCAGGAATTCCACTATTTTTAAAGCATTGGCTACATGGCGTTCCACGCGAAGAGAAAGCGTTTCCAGTCCTTGCAGCAACAGAAAAGCATTAAAAGGGCTGATTGCGGCCCCGGTATCGCGTAGTAGAATAGCACGGATGCGGATAATGTAGGCGGCGTTTCCGGCAACATCGGTAAATCGTATGCCGTGATAACAGGGGTCTGGTTCTGTCAGTTGTGGAAATTTTCCCGAGGCTTTCCAGTCGAATTTGCCAGAATCAATAATAACCCCTCCAAGACTTGTTCCATGTCCGCCGATAAATTTGGTTGCCGAATGCACGACGATGTCTGCTCCATGTTCTATCGGGCGAATCAGATAAGGAGTACCGAAAGTATTGTCTATTATCAGAGGAATCTGATGAGCGTGTGCTATTTGTGCAATAGCCTCTATGTCGGTTACATTCGAGTTGGGATTCCCCAGTGTTTCTATAAAAATCAGTTTGGTATTTTCCTGCAAGGCTTCTTCGAAGTTTTCTACACGGCTCGGGTCGACAAAAGTTGTATTCACTCCCGAAGCGGGAAGAGTATGGGCCAGTAGGTTGTATGTTCCTCCGTAAATCGTATTGGCGGCAACGATATGGTCACCGGCTCGGGTGATATTTTGAAATGCATATGTAATGGCAGCGGCTCCCGATGCTACAGCAAGAGCTGCAATACCTCCTTCGAGTGAGGCCATACGTTTCTCGAAAACGTCTTGTGTGGGGTTGGAAAGACGTCCGTAGATATTGCCCGGGTCCTGCAGCGCAAAGCGTGCTGCAGCATGGGCGGAGTTGTGAAATACGTACGATGTAGTCTGATAAATAGGGACAGCACGTGCGTCGGTTGTTGGATCTGCTTGTTCTTGTCCCACGTGTAGTTGAAGTGTTTCGAAATGAAGTTTTTTGATGTCCATAGTTGTAATGATTTTGTATGTTGGCTGATTTTATGGCTTAAAGAGGATATTCTTCGAAAGCGTAAAGTACAGTCGACAGATAGCGCTCTCCGGTGTCGGGTAACAATACGACAATATTTTTGTCTTTGTATTCAGGCATACGTGCTAATTGTAGTGCGGCGTATGTCGCTGCTCCCGATGAGATGCCTACCAGTAATCCTTCTTGTAAAGACAGTTCTCTTCCTGTTCGGATAGCGTCGTCGTCTTTTACGCGTATTACTTTGTCTACGACTTCCGGGTGATAAGTTTTCGGGATAAAGCCTGCGCCTATACCTTGTATTTTGTGCATACCCGGTTTGTCGCCTGAAAGGACAGCTGAGGTGTCAGGCTCTACTGCGATGATTTCAATCTGAGGGTTGTATGACTTCAGTCCTTCACCTACTCCGCTCAGTGTTCCACCTGTGCCTACTCCGGCGATGAATACATCTACTTTTCCGTCGGTGTCTTGCCAGATTTCCTTGGCGGTGGTCAGGCTGTGTGCTCGGGGGTTGGCTGGATTTTCAAACTGCTGTAGAATGACGGCTCCCGGAATCTGGTCACGAAGTTCCTCGGCCTTTCTTATGGCTCCGCTCATGCCTTCGTTGCCGGGTGTGAGAACCAGCTGTGCTCCCATGGCTCTCAGAAGATTTTGCCTTTCCAGACTCATGGTTTCAGGCATGGTAAGGATAGCTTTATAGCCTTTTACTGAGGCTACCCATGCCAGTCCTACACCGGTATTGCCGCTGGTAGGTTCAATGATTACAGCTCCCGGATGCAGGATACCTTTTTGTTCGGCATCTTCTATCATGGCGAGAGCGATACGGTCTTTTACACTTCCTCCGGGATTAAAGAATTCCAGTTTGGCGATAAGATGTGCTTTTGCCTCGTAAGTTTTGCTTAAATGCTCCAGTTCCAATAGCGGAGTATTTCCAATCAGTTCGGTGAGGCTTTTGTAGATTTTTGCCATAAGCGCTTGGTTTTAGTTGCTTCATTGGCAAAGTTAACAGATTGTGGGTGGAATAGCAATACCCCATTTAGGGTATATTGGAAAAGGGAAATAAAAAAAAGAGAAGTAATACTTCTCTTTTCTGGTTGCGGAGGCCTGACTCGAACAGACGACCTTTGGGTTATGAGCCCAACGAGCTACCAACTGCTCCACTCCGCGATGTTATTTCTTTTGGTTTATTTTGAAGCTTGAAGCTCCGTTTTAGTTGCGGAGGCCTGACTCGAACAGACGACCTTTGGGTTATGAGCCCAACGAGCTACCAACTGCTCCACTCCGCGATGTTATTTCTTAATTGCGGTGCAAAGGTAAGGACTTTATTTTAAAAAGACAAATTATTTAGTGAAATATTTGACTAATTTGCTGCTTTTCTATTGAAAAAAGTCAGATGTATACGTAAATTTTACCTTTTTGCTGTGTGTATGTTTAATTTTTTCCTAAAAATACGACAGATTCTTGTTGAGCTTATGAAGGTTAACATATTGTGATTTGTAGTTCGTAACTGTTTTTTCATAAACTCTTCATCTTCGTGACGGAAAATATACCCCGAATTTGTGTAGATAAAAGAAAAACAGTAATTTTGCTCACAATATACATAGATTGTGCAATAGGAGAGTTAGAATGACTGTACTGAAGACCAGAGCTAAATTGGTAGACGTTGCCCGGCAGTTGTTTGCCAAAAAAGGTGTAGAGGCTACGACGATGAACGACATTGCCATGGCTTCTAAGAAAGGGCGTCGTACGCTCTATACTTATTTTAAAAATAAGGATCAGATTTATATGGCTGTGGTAGAGTCGGAACTCAAGATGCTTTCGGATACAATGGATAAGGTTGCCAGGAAGCCGACTGTACCCGATAAAAAGATTTTAGAGCTGATTACTACTCATTTGGACATCATAAAGATGGCAGTTTACCGCAATGGGACTCTCCGGGCTGATTTCTTTCGTGACATCTGGCGTGTAGAGGCGATGAGAAAATACTTCGACAACAATGAAATTAAGTTGTTTCGTGAGGTGTTGAGGGAAGGAAAGGAGCAGGGTGTATTCGATATTGACAATGTGGAGATTACGGCGGATATTCTACATTATAGCATTAAGGGAATTGAAGTTCCGTACATTCGCGGTCAGATAGGGGAGGACCTTGACGATGAAACAGGCTGGCGATATGTATCGAAGATTGTATATGGAGCATTGGGCTGCCAGAAGGAAAAATAAGTTTAATCTTTTAAATATAAAAAAACATGGGATTATTAACAGGAAAAACAGCTATCGTAACCGGTGCTGCTCGTGGTATCGGTAAGGCTATCGCAATGAAATTTGCTTCAGAAGGTGCAAATATTGCGTTCACAGACTTGGTAATTGACGAAAACGGAAAGAATACAGAAGCTGAAATCGCTGCATTGGGCGTAAAGGTAAAAGGTTATGCTTCGAACGCTGCCAGCTTTGAAGATACAGCAAAGGTTGTAGAACAAATTAAAGAAGATTTCGGTACGATCGATATTTTGGTAAACAATGCCGGAATTACTAAAGACGGATTGATGATGCGTATGAGTGAAGGACAGTGGGACGCTGTTATCAATGTAAACTTGAAATCGGCTTTCAACTTTATCCATGCCTGCACACCTATTATGATGCGTCAGAAGAGTGGTAACATTATCAACATGGCTTCTGTTGTAGGTGTACATGGAAACGCTGGTCAGTGCAACTATTCTGCTTCAAAGGCAGGTCTGATTGGTCTGGCTAAATCTATTGCTCAGGAACTTGGCTCTCGTGGTATTCGTGCAAACGCTATCGCTCCGGGTTTCATCATTACAGACATGACAGCTAAATTGTCTGACGAGGTGAAAGCTGAATGGGCTAAGAAGATTCCTTTGCGTCGTGGTGGTACTCCGGAAGACGTTGCAAACATCGCTTTGTTCCTGGCTTCTGACTTGTCTGCTTATGTATCAGGACAGGTTATCCAGGTAGACGGTGGTATGAATATGTAATAGATAAATAGTAAATAATCGGGGATGAAGGATGGGGAATCTTCGTGCTGGCATATGATGCTGCACATGTTCTTCATTCTTCATCTTTTTATTTCAGGGTATTATGACCGTAGTATACGAAGACAACCATATTATAATAGTAAATAAAACGGCATCCGAGATTGTACAGGGTGATAAGACGGGAGATGTTCCATTGTCTGAAACTGTAAAACAGTATCTCAAGGAGAAGTATGCAAAGCCCGGTAATGTGTTTCTGGGTGTGACACATCGTCTGGACCGTCCGGTAAGCGGACTGGTTGTATTTGCCAAAACCAGCAAGGCATTGAGCCGTCTGAACGATATGTTCCGTAACAGTGAAGTGAAGAAGACTTATTGGGCCATCGTAAAGCAATGTCCCCCTGCCGAAGAAGGTGAACTGGTCAACTATCTGGTGCGTAATGAAAAACAGAATAAATCGTATGCTTACGATAAGGAGGTGAAAGACTCAAAGAAGGCTGTTCTCGACTACAGGCTGATAGGGCATTCGCAGAATTATTATTTGCTGGAGGTAGATTTGAAAACAGGACGACATCATCAGATTCGCTGTCAGTTGGCAAAAATGGGATGTCCTATCAAAGGCGATTTGAAGTATGGCTTTCCTCGTTCCAATCCTGACGGAAGCATTTGTCTGTATGCACGGCGGATTCGTTTTATCCATCCGGTGTCGAAAGAGTTGATAGACGTTACGGCACCTGTACCTTCGGGTAATTTGTGGAATGGCTTTGAAATGGACTGATTAAAAGAAAAAACGGAAACGCTTCACAGCGTTCCCGTTCTTTAAAAAACACATAGGCATCTTCATTTTTTTAGATGGTTGCATTTCAGGGGGATGAAACGCAACTTTCTCTCTTTTGTTTTTTATGGGGTTGGGTTTATAGTTTAGTTTCTGCCTCTTTTATGTTGTATGGAGTGTGTGTTTATCAATTCTCTCTATTATATATTGCAATCGGCGTGCCAAACTGTGTGCTGTCTGTAACTTGCTGTATTTCTTATAGTTGAAGAAACGGAGCTTTTTGTTAAAGTGTGGAAAGTGTGGAATGAGTGGGGAGTGTTGTGGAATTATTCCACACTTTTATCATATTTGCCTTTGTATATAACGGCTTTGTATTGAACTTATCCTATATTATACAATTTCATTTTATTGTATAATGTCTTACGGTCGATGCCAAGCAGAAGCGCAGCCTTGGTCTTATTGTTACCTGTCTGCTGCAAAGCATTCAAGATACGCTGTTTCTCTACTTCTTCATCATGTAGGACAAACGATGAGGCTGGCTGGTGAGTCGACGGTTGGAAAAGAATTTCATCCCCCAGATCGTGTACCGTGATAAACTCTCCCCGTGCCAGTAAGGTAGCACGTTTCACGATATTTTTTAACTGGCGGAGATTACCGGGCCATGAATAGCGCTGAAGTGCCTCGCTGGCAGCAGCATCGAAACCAATCAAATCGCGTTCCAGTTCACGGTTGGCCTGATCCAGGAAGAAATTGGCAAAGAGCAGAATATCCTCAGGGCGTTCTTTCAGGTCGGGCATACGCAGAGTAAATTCATTGATACGGTGATACAAGTCCTCGCGGAAGTTGCCTTTGGCTATTGCTTCCGTCAAGTTTTCGTTCGTTGCACTAATAAGTCGTACGTCAACTTCTATTTCCTTTGTTGAACCAATACGGCGAATGCGCCGTTCTTGCAAGGCACGCAACAGTTGTACCTGTACCTCGTAACTCAGGTTACCTATTTCATCGAGGAACAATGTTCCACCGTTCGCTTCTTCGAAAGCACCTACTTTATCGTTCAGGGCGCCGGTAAATGAGCCTTTTATATGACCGAAAAATTCGGAAGCAGCCAGATCCTTAGGAATCGAGCCGCAGTCGATGGCAATAAAAGGTTTGCCACTTCGTTTGCTTAGTTCGTGTATTCGGTGTGCTACATATTCTTTTCCCGTACCGCTTGCTCCGTTTATCAGAACAGACATCTGAGTAGGAGCTACCAGACGTACATAGCTGAATAACTGATGTGCAGCTTCACTTTCTCCCTCCAGAAAGCTTTGTGGAGCTGTCTTTTCCAGTTGTACTTCGGCAGCCGCCATTTCCTGTTCCGGTTTTTGTATGGCTTCTTTTATTTTTTTCAGCAGTTCATCAGGCTGCACCGGTTTGGCGATATAATCGCTTGCTCCTTGTTTGATGGCCTGTACGGCTGTCTGGATTTCTGCATAGCTTGTCATGATAATAAAAGGAGTGGTACACGACTGGCTGCGAAGCCATGCAAGCAAATGGATTCCGTCCTGATCGGGCAAACGCAAGTCGGACAGAATAAGGTCATAAGAACGTGCCGAGAGTTGCTTCTTGGCTCGTGAGCTGCTGCTTGCCGTATCAACTTCAAACCCTTTTTTCCCCAGCCATGTTTTCAGCATGGTAGAAAAAGTCAAATCATCTTCAATTATTAGAATAGACGGAACCATATAATTTTCTTTATCCGGTATGTTTACTATTTAAAAACGCCTTGTTCTTTTCGATGGATTCTTGTCTGCATTTAGCTCCAGATATCGCCATGCGATTATCGGAATGGCATTTCATTCTTTGGTTTATTTTCCATGTATATCAAGGCAATATTTATACAAAGATAGTGTTTTTTCGCTATTGTATTTTAGAGCCTGTTCGAATTTTTCGAAATGTGGTGACGAACAGGCTCTTTTTCTAAGTTTTCTTTGGATATCGGGAAGTGTGCATTAGTCTTCTTTATCACCGTTTATAGCCTTACGTGCCTGCTCTATTACATCGGCAATGCAAGCCAGTGCAGTGTCAGCCTGTTCTCTTGCTTCATCAGTCATTTCCGTTTTTCCCCGGTGAAATTCCAGCCATTGCAATGCCGGAACAGCTTTTTTAGCTTCGATCATGGTAAATGTGGGAAGCATTTTATGAGCTACAGCACACAAATCTTCCATATTCCCGGTTTCCAAAGCCTGTTTCATCCGTTCGTAATTTTTGGAACTTTCTCCGATGAAGGTTTCCAAAATCTCGTGTGCCGCTTCCGGATCATCTCCTGAAAAAGCTGTCAGGGGAGAAAAATTGTATCTGTTGCAGGCTGTTGCAGGCATGTACCTGTTTTCTTCCCGAGAAGGGACTTCTTTCCAGTCTGCCGATGTATGAGTCTTGAAAATCTTAAGCAATTCATCTTGGTTGAACGGCTTATGCAGGCAACCGGAAAAACCTTTGGCCTGAAAGTCCGTTTCATCCATATCGCTTCGGGCGGTAATGGCTATTACGGGGATTGTCTTTGCCTGCGGTACGTCGAGGCTGCGTAGCTTTTGAAGCAGTTCGAAACCGTTCATGGCTGGCATTTGTATGTCGGTCAGCACTACGTCGAAAGGCTCGGAAGCTATCAGTTTAAACAGCTCTTCGGGCTGTTCACAACTTTTTATGACGGGAGGAATACCATGTTTCGTATGATTGAACAAGTCGTAAATCATCACTTCCGTCAGATTTCGTTGAATACGGTCATCGTCTATCAGCAGAATACGCCATTGCTTTTTATCGTCGGGCAATGTCTTTTCCTGAGGAACAGGAGCTTTGGTTACCTTAGGAAGGTACAATATTACCTGAAATGTACTCCCTTTTCCCGGAATGCTCTCGATTGAAATCTCTCCGTTAAGCAGTTCTACCAACTTCTTGGTTATGGATAATCCCAGTCCGAAACCTTCCTGTCCCTGAGCACTCCTTAAGCGTGTGAATGCTTGGAACACACGCTGCTGCTCTTGTAAGTTCATTCCGCATCCAGTATCTTTCACACTGAATCTGAATCGGTTCTGTCCATAATCTATTTCTATGGTGATACTACCTTCGGCAGTAAACTTCAGTGCATTCGATATCAGGTTTTCTGCAATCTGCCGTATGCGGAACGGATCTCCTTCCAGATTGAGGGTATGCGATATATGCTCTTTCAGGTTAAGAGAAAGTCCTTTCTTTTCGGAACTGGGTAGAAAACTGGTATAAATGCTTTCGAATAGTTCATGGGGATTGAACGTGACCGGGTGGATATCCATTTTTCCGGCTTCCAGCCGATGATAATCCAGCAATGAAGTAACCAAATCCAGCAAATGATGTGCCGAACTTCTCATGTTATGCAGGTAGAACTGTTGCCGTCTGTCCTGCACCAGTCTGATTAATAAATCAATATATCCTATGATGGAACCGGCTGGAGCCTTTATGTCGTGCGTGATGGTCAGCATCAGTTTTTCTCGTGCTACGAGTAAGTTTTCGGCATACAGCTTAGCCTTCTCCAGCTCTTTGCGGTAATGGTTGCTGCGTGTAATGTCCCGCCAGATGATGGTAAAGAATATCAGTACCAGCAGAACCGCAAGGATGGCGATGGTTGCCATGGTCCATGCCGCCTGCTGCCGGATATTTTGTTCGTGTTCGATTCGGCCTTCCATAGCCTTTTGTTCGTCATCTTCTATTGTTTCCAGCAACTGGTTGACCCGCTGGCTGACCCTTCCTCCCGCAATACGTAACTGGTTGATTCGCGCGTCGAGGGTACGCTGGCTTTCTTGTCTTGTCTGAAAGACCTTGTGCTGTATGGAAGTCAGCATTGTGGCAATGGTATCTACCGGGTTGTAAGCTTCGTCTATCGTATCGGTATACTCCTCTTGTATGATGTTGTCTACCTGTGTGGAATCGGGCTTGCCGGGCGAGAATACATCGGCCAGTCGCCTGAAAAACTTTTTAGGTTTGTGATGAATGGTATAAGAATTATGATGTGTAACGACACGTCGCCGCACATGTGTGCTGCCCAGTATGGAATCTTGCTGCATGATCAGGCTGTCCAGTTGCTGGCGATACAGTTCGTCAGTCGGACTTTGCCGCATGGCTTCGAGTACCAGTATCATGTTCTGCTCTTTGTTGCGTACCAGCGAGCGTACGGTATCCAGACGCATTTGTTGCAGCGTATCGGTCAGAAGTTGCTGGAGTGAATCAATAAGGGCGCTGGCTTCCTTCATTGCTTTTTTGTATTTGGGGTATTCATTCAGGCGCCCGATACGCAAGGTCTGTCCGATAATTTCCGCTTCGTACAGTTGCGTCACAATCTGGTGCGTCGTTTTCCGCCGGGTACTGATAGTTTCTTCCAGTCCCGTAGGAGTTGTAAGCAGCGTCATTTGCTGGTAGATGTATCCGATAGCCCCGAAGAGCAGACAGATAAGTAATATATATCCGAAGGCAATTTTAGTAGAAGTGGAAAACATAATCAGACTCCTTTCCCGGTTTTATACCTGAACCTGAGGTAATACATGATACCGGCGCTGGTCAGTCCGAACGGGAAAGCCATCCATATGCCGGTTATTCCCCAGTCGAAGACAAAGCCGAATAAATATCCCAAAGGCAGTGATATGATAAAATAAGCGATAAACGAGAACAGCATCATCAGCCGTACATCGGCGATGCCTCTCAGAGAATTGGCGAAATTGATTTGCAATCCGTCGCCGAACTGATAGAGGAGGAACGGGATGATGACCTGAGCCACCATGGCAGCTACAGTTGCGTCATCGGTAAACCATCCGCCCAAGTGATTGCGCAGCAGGTAAATAGGAATGGAAGTGCAGACAATCATAATCAGAATGATGTGGAAACCTACGTTTGCCGTACGCCTTACGTTTCCTATATCTCCCTGTCCGAGGAAGTTGCTGATACGGACCGAAACGGCAGCTCCCATGCCATAATACATCATGAAGCAGATTTGTGATACAGCAATCATAATCTGATAGCTGGCAAGTTCTGCACTTCCCAGCCAACCCACCATAATGGCACTCAGGCTGAAAGAAGCCGTTTCCATGCCCATCTGTGCGGCAATGGGCCAGCCCAAGCTGTTCAATAGATTAAAGTCGGACTTGTTGATTCTTCCCCGGCGAAAGCCTTCCCGGAAAGACAGGTAGCGGCGGGTTCCGAAAAATAAGACCAGATAGGCTATTACCATAAGGATACGTGATACCAGCGTGGAGATACCGGCACCCAGTAATCCCAGTTCGGGCATACCAAGCTTACCATAAATAAGAATGTAGTTGCCGATGATATTCAGAATATTGCCGCTTAGCAAAATCCACATCGAAACCTTGGTATCGGTGATGCCGTCGGAAAATTGCTTGAATCCGTTGAACCATAAGACGAAAGGCAGGGAAACCAGCAACACCATGAAGTAAGGCCGCATGTGAGGTATCAGCTCGACTGGCTGTCCCATGTGGTCAAGGTTCAGATAAAGCATTGTCATTACCACGCATACGATGACTGCCAGTAAGGTGTTGGCCGCCAGACTGTTCTTGAGGGTTCTTCCTACTTCGCTCACTTTATGCTGCCCGAACAGGCTGCCTACTACAGGAGTCAGTCCATAGGCAAAGCCTGTACTGAAAATGATGGCAAGGTTAAACATATTGTTTACGAAGCTGGCAGCAGCCAGTTCCGTAGTGCTATGGTGACCAATCATCAGCGTATCGGCAAATCCCAGTACGATGACTCCTATTTGTCCGATGACAATCGGAAGTCCCAGTGACAATAATGCGCGGTAATGTGACTGACTCATTTGATTGCTTTATAGTATAGAATGTTACAGTTTTCGGGTACAAATGTCCGGCGTGCCGTATCCTGTATCTGTCCGACCGTAACCGAACGGTATTTCCCGACTTCCAGATTTATGTCCTCTGCACGTCCCAGCAACTCGAAGAATGCCAGGTTTGTCGCTACGTTCAGGTAATTGATGTTATTGAAAATCTGTTCACTTTCGTAGCGGTTCTTTACCTTCTCCAGTTCATCTTCCGTTACCGGAACCGTTTTCAACTTATCGAGTTCCTGCCATACGGCTTCTTCTGCCTGTTCCAGTGTGACGCCCGATGCCGGTTTGCCCGTAATGTGCAGCAGCCCTTCGTCGAGGCTTCCCGAAATGTAGGCATCGATGGAGGTAAAGAGTTTTTTCTCTTGTACCAGTGTCTGTATGAAACGTGATGAACGTCCGTTCGACAGCAGGTCGGTGATGATGTCGAACACGTGATATTCACGATGGTAACGGTTGCACATGTGGAAAGCCATATACAAGGCATCCACCGGCACTCTTCGTTCTACACTGCGGCGGCGGATGGCTGTCTGAGGACTTTCGGCAGGCAACTGGCGCTTAGGAATCTCGCGTGCCGGTATCGGACCGAACCATTTTTCTGCCAGACGGACTGTTTCGTCGAAGGAGATGTGTCCGGTAACAGCCAGAATAGCATTGTTCGGAGCATAAAAACGGTAGAAAAAACTCTTGACTTCGTCCAGTGTAGCATTGGCAATATGACTGATTTCCTTTCCGATAGTCGGCCAGCGGTACGGGTGAGTCTGGTAAGCCATTTCGCGCAACAAGTGTGACGCGTCGCCGTAAGGCTGGTTCAGATTGCGCTGTTTGAATTCTTCGATGACTACCTGACGCTGTACTTCCAGACTTTGCGGGCTGAAGTCGAGGCTCAGCATCCGGTCACTTTCCAACCAGAATCCTGTTTCCACGTTCTGATAGGGCAGTGTAATGTAGTAATTGGTTATATCGTTATTGGTCCATGCGTTGTTCTCGCCGCCGGCATTCTGTACCGGAGTGTCGTAGTCGGGAATATTCACCGATCCGCCGAACATCAGGTGTTCGAACAGATGAGCAAAGCCGGTGTGCTCCGGATCTTCGTCGCGTGCTCCTACATCGTACAACAAATTGAGGGCAACCATTTGGGTAGAGTTGTCCTCATTGTGCACGATACGCAGCCCGTTGGGCAATGTATAATGGTTTACTTGTATCATTCTTTGTCCGATTTCTCTATTACAGAAGCCTTCAGTATGCGTACATCCTTTTCAGGACGGTCGCTACGGTTCGTCTTTACTGCTTCGATGCGTGCTACTACATCCATTCCGTCTACCACTTCTCCAAAAATCGTATAGCTGCCGTCCAGATGTGGAGCTCCGCCTACTGTGGTATAGGCCTCTATCTGTTCACGGGTAAACTTCAGCGCCGGTTCTTTCTTCACTTCGGTACGTGCCTGTGCTTCGAGGCTGTCTTGCAGTGCCATCAGACCTTCCATGTCGTTGGCTTTACGCATTTTATAGATTTCTTTCATGTGTTTGCGTGCCAGTGCCTGGAATACTGTGTCGAGTCTTGCCTCGTTCAACTGGTTTTCCATGTTGATCATCTGAGCTTCGGAGTATTTTTTTCCAGTAACAATATAAAACTGGCTGCCTGACGATTCTCTTTTGGGATTGACATCATCGCCTTGTCGTGCTGCAGCAAGTACCCCTCTTTTGTGGAAAAATTTCGGATTGATTTCTGCCGGCAGGGTATAGCCTATATCTGTATAACCCAAGTTGGAAGTCGTATCGCTTGCTGTCTTACTCTGGGGGTCTCCAGCCTGAATCATAAAGTTTTTGATTACGCGGTGGAAAAGTGTGCTGTCGTATACACCTTCTTTCACCAGCTTGATGAAATTGTCACGGTGTTTAGGCGTTTCGTCATACAGCTTTACGGTAATATTTCCCATCGTCGTTTCCAAGCATACAAGTGTTTCGTTTCCTGTTGTCATAGAATTTTCTTTTTTTTGACTTCCGGTGCATGCGGTCATGCAGCAGAGAATCAGGGTGAATAAAATGATTGTTTTTTTCATACGGAATGTGTTTTGTCTGCAAAGGTACAAAAAAGACGTGGCATTTCGGGATATTGTTTTTGTTTTTTGGGAAGGTCGACTTTATCTGTCGGAAGTTCCTTTGCATCTGTTATCGGCTGAAGAATAGCTGTTGTCGCGGGAATATAAAAAAGATGTCAGCACATTTGGAAAAAAAACGTGCTGACATCTTTTTATTTTTTGTACAAAAAATTTTTGTTTTTGTACAAATTTATGTTGAAATATCTTGGGTACTTGTGCTCAATGCCTTATTCTGCCAGACTAAGCATCTGCGCTTCCTGAGGAACATAATCTCCCTGGAAGAAACGGCTGGCACGGAGCAGGTGACGCCAGATGCTGACCAACTCCTGTGTTTCCTGAAGGATGTTCAGGTAAACCATCGAGGCTTTCAGGCTGGCATTGTCTGCTTCCTGCATGCGGTTCATCTGCTGCTTGCGCAGAGCTGAAATCTTATTTTTCAGGGCATCACCTTTTACCAGAATGTCATCGGCCTCGGTATAGTTGTTGTTTTCTATCGCTGTACGTGTACGTTCCATTAACTGGCAGAGTTCTTCGCGTATCGGAAGGAATTCTGTTATACACTCTTTCGAAATCGGGTTGAAGTTATTGTCAACATGTTCCTTGCAAGGTTCGCAGATACGCTTCAAGCAGTAAAGCATCTGTTCGCAACTGTTGCTTCCCAGATGGAACCACGTGTTCTTTTCGATAGCTATTGGAATAGGAATACGACGCAATCCTAAAATCTCTTTACGACGGCGTTTTTTCAACATCTTCTTTTGCTCGTCGGTAGAATTCATGACTCTTTTCAGTTGCTTCAGGTCTTCGTTGATGAAACCGTCGGTTACTTGCATGTAAGCCTGTTCGGTGTAAGCGATATAATCTGTCAGGGTACCTTTTACATGCTGGCGGAGCAGTGACAGAATCTCTGCCTTGTCTTTGCTTGCCATCATACGTTTGAAGATGTCATCCTGCTGTTCCGACTTTTCTTTCTTGCTGTACTTGATGTTGCTGCGGATAAGCAGGAATACAGCTACACAGATAAAGATGAACATGCCCACGAAACTTGTGTAGAACATGATGGCAGTTACCAGTGCACAGATGGTAAAGGCTACGAAAGCAGTGATGAACCATCCGCCGATGACCGACAACATTCCGGTGATACGGTATACGGCACTTTCACGTCCCCACGCACGGTCGGCAAGTGAAGAACCCATTGCCACGATAAAAGTTACATAGGTAGTAGAAAGGGGGAGCTTCATGGTTGTACCGATGATAATCAGCAAACCGGAAAGAACCAGGTTGACTGCTGCACGGACCATATCGAATGCAGCTCCGTTTTCCAGAATGACTTCGTCTTTATTGAAACGGCTGTCTATCCAGCGGCGCATGCCTGCCGGAATCACCTTAACCAGAAATTCGTTGATTGCTGTCGCGCGGCGGACGATGGTACGTGCCAGTGCCGACGAACCAAACATCTCGTCACCCTCTTCCTGACGAGCCAGATCGACAGATGTCTTGATTACATTCTTCGCTTTCTTCGAGGTTGCCAGTGCATAAACCATGATGATACCCGAAGCCAGCAGGAAGATAGCCGGAGTCTTGGCTGATGACATCAGCGAGGTCATCATAAAGTCGTGTATGCCTGCACCGTTTGAGTTGGCTACATAGTCGGTATAAGCCGAGAAACCAGCCAGAGGCACACCGATAAAGTTTACAAGGTCGTTTCCAGCAAAAGCAAGAGCCAGCGAGAATGTACCCAGCAATACGATGATGCGGAATACGTTAACCTTGCACCAATGTAGGATTTGCATCAATATAGTGAAGAAAACAAAGCATCCTGCTACGAGCAGTGTTGTATTTTCGTCTATCCACGCAAGTGATTCGGCACTCATAAACGGTGCACTTTTCAATCCTTTTATCAGGACGAAGTAGGCAAGTGCAGTTACAGAGATACCACCAAATACGCCAATGGTCCACGAAAGATGTTTCTTGTAATTAAAGCTGAAGATAAGACGGGAAATGTATTGTACTACAGTTCCGGCGATGAACGCAATGGCAACCGAAAGGAAAATACCCATGATGACAGACAATGCTTTTTCGGTATTCATCATATCTCCCAGAGAAAGCAGTCCGGTATGGTCGCCGATTATTTTCAGAATAGCAAGAATAAATGTACCTCCCAATAATTCGAAAACCATTGATACGGTAGTCGAGGTAGGGAGTCCGAGAGTGTTGAATACATCCAGCAGCACAACATCCGTTACCATAACGGCAAGCAGAATACACATAATTTCATAGAAACTGAAATTGGCTGGTTGGAAAATACCATGTCGGGCGATGTCCATCATGCCGTTGCTCATGATTGCACCTACGAATACGCCGACTGCCGCAACGATAATAATCGTTCTGTACCGGGCAACCTTTGCACCTACGGCGGAATTCATGAAGTTAACTGCATCGTTGCTGACACCTACTAGCAGGTCGAATATTGCCAGCATGAAAAGGAAAATAACAATTCCTAAATAAAGAGTTTCCATATAATACTATAAAAATGATTTTTTAGCGTGGCAAAGTTATGGAAAATCTGTCAGATGGCTGTTGTTATACGTGTTACATTTCTGTTACAAAATGCGCAGGGCCTATGTTATGAGGGGAAATTGTTTTTTTTAGATTTTCTTCGCATGTTTATCTATTGGAAATTCGTAACTTTGTGCCCTAAACAGGGAATTATTATAGTAATTACTAAAATATTATAGCAATGTCAGAGTCAAAGAGAATAAAAACGGCCTTGGTATCGGTATATCACAAGGACGGTTTGGATGCGATCATTCGTCGTTTGGCGGAAGAAGGTGTAGAATTTTTGTCGACAGGCGGTACACGTCATTTTATTGAGAGTTTGGGATATTCTTGTCATGCAGTAGAAGATCTGACCGGATACCCTTCTATTCTGGGCGGTCGTGTTAAGACACTTCATCCGAAAGTTTTCGGTGGTATTTTGTGCCGTCGCGAACTGGAAGAGGATCGTCAGCAGGTGACTAAATATGAAATTCCTGAAATTGACCTGGTGATTGTCGACCTTTATCCGTTTGAAGATACCGTTGCTTCGGGAGCCGATGCTCAGTCTATCATCGAAAAGATTGATATAGGTGGTATCTCGTTGATTCGTGCCGCTGCAAAGAACTTCAATGATGTTGTTATCGTAGCAAGCAAGGCTCAGTACAAGCCGTTCCTCGACATCATTACAGAAAACGGCGCCGTTACTACACGTGAAGAACGTCGCTGGTTTGCAAAGGAAGCTTTTGCCGTATCTTCTCATTATGACTCGGCTATCTTCGGATGGTTCGACGGAGGCGAAGATTCTGCTTTCCGTTATGCAGCTGAACAGCCGAAGGTGTTGCGCTATGGTGAAAATCCTCATCAGAAAGGTGTTTTCTTCGGAGATCTGGACAAGATGTTTGAACAGATTCATGGAAAGGAAATCTCTTACAACAATCTGCTCGACATCAATGCGGCTGTCGACTTGATTGATGAATTCAAGGGTGAAACCACATTCGCTATCCTGAAGCATAACAATGCTTGCGGACTGGCTTCTCGTCCGGTATTGGTTGATGCATGGCGTGCGGCACTGGCTGGCGATCCTGTTTCTGCTTTCGGAGGTGTGCTGGTGACAAATGCGGTAGTAGACCGTGCTACTGCTGAAGAAATTAACAATTTGTTCTTCGAAGTAATCATCGCTCCCGATTACGATGTAGATGCTTTGCAGATTCTTACCCAGAAGAAGAACCGCATTATCTTGGTCCGCAAAGATGCTGAAACTCCGAAAAAACAGTTCCGCTCTTTGCTGAACGGTGTATTGGTGCAGGATCGTGACTTGAAGACTGAAACTCGTGAAGACCTGAAACAGGTTTCCGAAAAGGCTCCTTCGGATGCTGAAATAGAGGATATGCTGTTTGCCAACAAGATTGTAAAGCAGAGCAAGAGCAATGCTATCGTACTGGCTAAAGGCAAACAATTGGTTGCCAGCGGTGTAGGACAGACTTCGCGTGTGGATGCTTTGAAACAGGCTATCGAAAAGGCTAAATCGTTCGGATTCGACCTGAACGGAGCGGTAATGGCAAGTGATGCTTTCTTCCCCTTCCCCGACTGTGTGGAACTTGCCGATAAGGAAGGTATCAAAGCTGTTATCCAGCCGGGCGGATCGGTGAAGGACGATCTGACATTCCAGTACTGCAATGCGCACGGTGTGGCTATGGTGGTGACTGGAGTGCGTCATTTTAAACACTAAAATAACTGGATAATCAATGAAGAGTGATTCTTCGTTCATTATTTAAAAAAGATTCTTCAATAGGAAAATTATGGGATTATTCTCTTTTACACAAGAAATAGCAATGGATCTTGGAACTGCCAATACGATTATATTGAGCAATGACAAGATTGTGGTAGATGAACCTTCAGTGGTGGCACTCGACCGCCGTACCGACAAGATGATTGCCGTGGGCGAACGTGCCAAGCTGATGTATGAAAAGGAAAACCCAAACATCCGTACCGTTCGTCCGTTGCGTGATGGCGTGATTGCCGACTTTAACGCGTGCGAACAGATGATGCGTGGTTTAATTAAGAAGGTAAATACGGGACGCCGCTTGTTTACTCCTTCACTCCGTATGGTTATCGGTGTGCCTTCAGGTTCTACCGAGGTTGAGTTAAGAGCGGTGCGCGACAGCGCTGAGCATGCTGGTGGACGTGATGTCTATCTGATTTTTGAACCGATGGCTGCTGCTATCGGTATCGGACTGGATGTGGAAGCTCCCGAGGGTAACATGATTGTTGATATAGGTGGTGGTTCTACTGAAATTGCTGTCATTTCATTGGGAGGTATCGTTTCGAATAACTCTATCCGTATTGCCGGGGATGATCTGACTGCCGATATTCAGGAGTATATGAGCCGTCAGCATAATGTAAAGGTCAGTGAACGTATGGCCGAACGTATTAAGATTCATGTAGGTGCTGCTCTGACCGATTTGGGTGAGGAAGCCCCGGAAGATTATATCGTACGTGGACCAAACCGTATCACGGCATTGCCTATGGAGGTTCCGGTTTGCTATCAGGAGATTGCTCACTGTCTGGAAAAGAGCATTGCTAAGATAGAAACAGCTATCCTGAGTGCATTGGAAAATACACCTCCAGAACTGTATGCTGATATCGTAAGCAACGGTATTTATCTGGCTGGTGGCGGCGCGCTGCTGCGTGGACTTGACAAACGTCTGACTGATAAGATCAATATTCCGTTCCATATTGCAGAAGACCCTCTGTTGAGTGTTGCCAAAGGAACGGGTATTGCATTGAAGAATGTCGATCGTTTCTCATTCTTGATGAGATAAAATATACTTGTGCCTTCGGGCATTTGTGAAAATTGCGGAGCCTTTTTTATAATGGCTCCGCATTAATCTTGATATTTTTCTTCTCCGAAGTTGTAGGTATGCGAAATCTGCTGAACTTTTTATTGAAATATGACTACTGGTTGCTCTTCGTCTTGCTGGAGATTGTAAGCTTCATTTTGCTGTTTCGCTTCAACAGCTATCAGGGAAGTGTATTTTTTACTTCCGCCAATCGTGTTGCTGGCAGCGTTTATGAGGTGGCAAGTGAGATAACCTCTTATTTCGGGTTACACAAGGTTAACCGCGATCTGGTACGCCGTAATGTGGAACTGGAATTGCAGGTGGAATCGTTGAGTAAAGCTTTAAAGAACTATACGCGCGACACTACGGATGTAGAAAAACAGATGTATACGGATGTGCTGGCTGATTATTCTATCTATCCGGCTGAGGTGGTGAATAACAGCGTGACACATGTGGATAACTATATCACAATCAATAAGGGCTCTGTTGACAGTATTCGTACCGAAATGGGAGTAGTGAGCGGAAATGGGGTAGTCGGCATTGTATATCAGACTTCGGCTCATTACGCTATTATATTGCCGGTATTGAATTCCAAAAGCAGTATCAGTTGCAAGATTCAACGGACGGATTATTTCGGATCGCTGAAATGGAACGGTGGTTCTTCACTTTATGCATGGCTGAAAGATATTCCCCGACATTCAGAATTTTCGCTGGGTGATACGGTGGTAACCAGCGGACATAGTGCCGTCTTCCCGGAAGGAATTCCTGTTGGGGTAGTCGATGATATGGCAGATAGTCATGATGGATTGTCGTATGTGTTGAAGATCAAACTGTTTACTGATTTCGCGCGTTTGAACGATGTGAATGTGATTGCTTCTCGTGCACGGACGGAACAGGCTGTGCTCGAAGATAATATAAAATAAAGGATATGGTATTGTTCTTACATAGATTGGTATGGTTTGTCTTTCTGGTACTGCTTCAGGTACTGGTATTGAATCATGTGCATATCCTGGGCTATGCAACTCCTATGCTTTATGTCTATTATATATTGGTGTTGAATGCCGAGATACCTCGCAAGTCGCTACTCTTGCAGGCTTTTTTCCTGGGACTGTGCGTGGATATATTCAGCAATACACCGGGCATGAATGCTGCTGCTGCCACTATGATGGCGTTTGCCCGTCGTCCTTTGCTGCGGATGCAGATGCTTCGCGATGTGACGGACGATTATATACCGGGTATCCGTTCAATGGGATTTTATCCTTTTTTCCGGTATGTATTAAGTGGAACGGTCGTGTTTATGGTGACTTTGCAAATAATTGATGCTTTTACTTTTTTCCGCATGAGTGAACTATTGTGGAAGATTGTAACAGATACGCTAATGACGGTAGTGGGTGTTATCTGTATAGACACTATAAGGAGGAAGAAATAGTGGATCGGAATTATAAGCTGTCAAAAAGAAGATATGTCATAGGTGGTGTCGTCCTGACGGTAGTTGCTCTTTTTATTATTCGCTTGTTTGCCTTGCAGATATTGAATGATGACTACCGGAAGAATGCCGACAGCAATGCATTTCTGAAAAAAATTCAATATCCGAGCCGGGGCGTGATATACGACCGTACCGGAAAGTTGCTGGTTTATAATCAGCCGGCTTACGACATAACGGTTGTCATGAAGGAAATTACCTCGCTGGATACTGCCGATTTGTGCAGTACACTGCGGATAACGCCCGAGTTTGTACGCCGTAAGTTTCACGACATGAAGGACCGGCGTTTGAATCCCGGATATTCTCCATATACCAATCAGGTCTTTCTGACTCAGCTCTCTGCTGAGGATTGTGGTATCTTTCAGGAAAAACTTTTTAAGTTTCCCGGCTTTTACATACAGCGGCGTACTATCCGGCAGTATAATTATAATGCGGGGGCGCACATCTTAGGTGATATTGCCGAAGTTTCCAAGCAGGAGATGGAGGATGATGACTATTATCTTCCGGGTGATTTCATCGGAAAGCTGGGAGTTGAGCGTTCGTATGAGAAACAACTTAGGGGAGAAAAAGGAGTGGAAGTTCTGCTTCGCGATGCACACGGACGTATACAGGGGAATTATATGGATGGAAAGTTCGATAAGGCACCTGTACCGGGAAAGAACTTGACGCTGAGTCTGGATATTGAACTTCAAATGTTGGGCGAGAGATTGCTGGAAGGTAAAATTGGCAGTATTGTAGCTATTGAGCCCTCTACGGGTGAAGTGCTTTGTCTGGTATCATCACCTACTTACGATCCCAGTCTGATGATTGGCCGTAGCCGAGGCAAGAATCACATCGAGCTGTCGAAAGATCCGTGGAAGCCTTTGCTGAACCGTGCAATCATGGGAACGTATCCACCGGGATCTACGTTTAAGACCACTCAGGCCTTGACCTTTCTGCAGGAGGGTATCATTACTCCGGGTACAATGTATCCGTGTAGCGGAGGATTTTCGTACCGAGGACTTCATGTCGGTTGTCACTCTCATCCGTCTCCTTTGGCTTTGATACCTGCTATCGCTACTTCTTGTAACGGATATTTCTGCTGGGGATTGTTTCATATGATTGGAGCCCGTCAGAAATATGGTTCCGTGCAGAAAGCCATGAATACATGGCGCGATTATATGGTATCTATGGGATTCGGTTATCAGTTGGGTATTGACTTGCCGGGTGAAAAGCGTGGTATGATCCCTAACGCACAATATTATGACAAGGCATATCGCCGTTCGTGGAATGGTTTGACCATCATCAGTATTGCAATCGGTCAGGGAGAGGTTACGGCTACGCCTTTGCAGATTGCCAATTTGGGAGTAACCATTGCTAATCGGGGATATTTTGTAACTCCTCATGTCGTGAAGGAAGTAGAAGGAGAAGCGCTTGATTCGATGTATGTGACCCGACGTTATACGAAAGTAGAAAAAAGCCATTACGACGAAGTTGTGCAAGGTATGCGTGCGGCTGTATTGGGAGGTACGTGTAGTTTGGCAAATATTCCGGAACTGGAGGTCTGTGGTAAAACTGGTACGGCACAGAATCATGGGAAAGACCACTCTGCATTTATGGGATTTGCTCCGATGAATAATCCGAAAATAGCCATTGCCGTTTATGTAGAGAATGGTGGATGGGGTGCTACATACGGAGTACCTATCGGGCGACTGATGATAGAAAAATATTTGACCGGGAAGCTGACCGAAGCAGATGAGGTATTGGCTACCGATATTCAAAACCGTAGAATTGATTATGGCTTACAGGAAAGATAGTTTATGGAAAACGGTTGACTGGTGGACGATAGCTCTTTATTTCGTCTTGATCGTATGTGGCTGGTTCAGCGTATGCGGAGCCAGTTATGATTACGGTGATCCGGATTTTCTGAACTTTACGACACGTGCCGGAAAACAGTTGATGTGGATTGGTTGTTCTTTCACATTAGGTTTTGTACTGCTGATGCTGGAAGATCGTTTGTATGATACATATGCTTATCTGATTTACGGAATCTTGTTGCTGTTGCTTTTCGGAACGATATTCAATCCGCATGAGATTAAGGGGTCGCGTTCGTGGATTGTATTGGGCCCGGTTAGTTTGCAGCCTGCCGAGTTTGCCAAGTTTGCTACAGCACTGGCTTTGGCCAAGTATATGGGCGAATATACCTTTTCCATGGAACGGGGACGGAAGATGCTGGTTGCCCTTGCCATTATCCTTGTTCCGATGTTACTGATTATTTGCCAGAAAGAAACAGGTTCGGCTTTGGTCTATTTGTCATTCTTCCTTGTTCTGTATCGGGAAGGAATGACAGGGTCTATTTTGTTTGCCGGAGTATGTGCCGTAATTTATTTTATTGTCGGAATCCGTTTCAGTAATGAACTGATGGCCGATGGCTTTACTTCGTTGGGGGAATTTGCCGTATTGGGATTGATTGTACTTTTTACGTCATTGCTGGTAAAGGCATATTGTAAAAACAGCGAACGGGCGGTAATTTATATTCTGTCTTTTGGCATTGGTTCGATGTTGTTGGGGTGGCTGTTCTCTTTGTACGTCATACCGTTTAATGTCGTTTATTTGCAAGGTGTAGTATGCGGAGCCCTATGTATTTATTTGGTTTATTTATTTCTGCATGAGCGCATTCGCAACTATCTGTATATATTGTTTTTTGCAATAGGTTCGGTAGGATTTCTTTTCTCTGCCGATTATGTGTTCAATGAAGTGCTTGAACCTCATCAGCAGATACGTATTAAAGTATTGTTAGGAATGGAAGATGATCCTACAGGTGCTGGTTATAATGTAAACCAGAGTAAGATAGCTATTGGCTCGGGAGGATTTCTGGGAAAAGGATTTCTGAACGGTACTCAGACCAAATTGAAGTATGTACCGGAGCAGGATACCGACTTTATCTTTTGTACCGTAGGAGAGGAGCAGGGCTTTGTAGGCTCCTCTATCGTGATTTTGCTGTTTGCTGCATTGATATGGCGGTTAATCTACCTTGCTGAGCGGCAAAGCACGCGTTTCGGAAGGGTATATGGCTATAGTGTGTTAAGTATCTTTTTCTTCCACTTGTTTGTTAATATTGGAATGGTTCTCGGACTGACTCCTGTTATTGGTATTCCTCTTCCTTTCTTCAGTTACGGAGGTTCTTCGCTTTGGGGATTTACCATTTTACTGTTTGTCTTTCTGCGTATTGACGCTGCCCGTGAAAGTTGATAGACGCATACCTACATCACTGATTCCCTTCAGCGATTTGTCGCGCATAATATGAACTATTTGCAGCATGCTGTCGGCTGTCGAGAGATAGATCGGTTCATTGGCAGTAAAGGTAAACTGGTATAAGTTTCCCGATGTGCCTTTTCCTTTCCAGTTTCCCCACTTGTCAGCCAGTTTCAAATGTAATGTGTCTGGGCGTTTGTCGGGAGTGAGCGGGTAAAGTACTTCCAGCCATATATCCTGATATGGATAGTTTTCTGTATGTCTTAATCCTATTTCCAGACTATAATGATGTCTGGTTAGTTGTGATGGTAGGGTATATTTCAAGGTATCTTGTTTAGGCCATCCATTTTCACTTAGGTTCTGGTAAGTATGGTAGACGGTATCATCATTGCAGGCCGCCAGGGAGAATAATAAGATTAATATTCCCCCCGCGGTGCGGATATATGATGAAGTTTTTAGTGTGGTCATGCTATTTCATTGTTGTTTTTTCGTACCTGCCGGCGTGGACGGTTAGGTTGTCTGTTGCCTCCTTCCGGCTGCTGTTGCTGGGCACGTGCTTCCGGCTGGTTAGGTTGTTGTTTGTTGTCGGCCGGACGGGGAGTGTTTCCTTGTTTTTTCCCTTCCGGCTGCTGTTGCTGGGCACGTACCTCCGGCTGGTTAGGTTGTTGTTTGTTGTCGGCTGGACGGGGAGCGTTTCCTTGTTTTTTCCCTTCCGGCTGCTGTTGCTGGGCACGTACCTCCGGCTGGTTAGGTTGTTGTTTGTTGTCGGCTGGACGCGGAGCATTTCCTTGCTTCTGAGGACGATTTCCTCTGTCGTTCCGGCGTTTTTCTCCCTGACGGTCTTCTTTCCGTCTTTCTTTTCCGTTGGTTGCAGGAATATTTGCAGAAGCTGCTGTATTATTTTCTCCCTTTACCTGATTCTCAACCTTTTCCTGATTAGGCATATCCTTGTTGGGTAGAAGCTTCTGAGCATTGTTATCCTGTTGTACATTAGCCTGACGAGCCTCTCCGTTTCTTTTTTTCTTTCGGTTCTTATTATTCCGGCTTTTATCGAAACGGGTTACACTTTCCTGTTCCAGCAAATCTTTCGGACGTGCTGGCTCATGCATCCCATTGTCATTTAATTTTTCAGGCTTTTCACCACGACGGTTCATGTTGATTACTTCGAAGGCACGACGTGCAGTAAGAGTAACTTCGTTGGCAAGGAAACTCTTGTCGGTAGAATAAATGATTTCTCCTTTCAGAATATCAGCCTTGAAATAATAGTACGTCGCATCCATTGTTTCGAGTGTAATCTCTTTGCTGGGAAGTCGTTTCTGGCATTCTACGTAGGCATCTACTTCGTAGTTGAGGCAACATTTCAGCTTGGCACATTGTCCTGCCAGCTTTTGAGGATTTAACGAAATATCCTGATAGCGTGCGGCCCCTGTAGATACAGAAATGAAGTTTGTCATCCATGTAGCGCAACACAGTTCCCGTCCGCAAGGACCGATACCGCCGATGCGTCCTGCTTCCTGACGGGCACCGATCTGTTTCATTTCGATGCGCACGCGGAAAGCTTCAGCCAGTACTTTGATAAGCTGACGGAAGTCTACTCGTTCATCAGCGATATAATAGAAGATAGCCTTGTTTCCGTCGCCCTGATACTCCACATCGCCAATTTTCATTTGCAGCCCCAGTTCGGCAGCAATCTGGCGTGAACGAATCATTGTAGCATGTTCACGGCTTTTGGCTTCCTCATATTTTTCCATATCCACCGGTTTTGCCTTGCGGTATACACGGCGTATTTCAGCATCCGGCTTTATATTAGCCTTACGCATCTGTAACGGTACAAGGCGTCCTGTTAGCGTTACAGTACCTATATCATGACCCGGACTGGCTTCTACGGCTACGATGTCACCTTTTTCCAGTTTCAGGTGATTGCTGTTCTTGAAATATCCTTTCCGGGTATTTTTGAACTGTACTTCCACCATATCCTGTTCTTCGCTGTTGCCTGGTATATCTGCCAGCCAGTCGTAGGTATTCAGTTTATTATCTTGTCTTCCGCAGCCCTTGCAACACAATGAGCCACTTCCGTTTTTCAGTATAAATTTGTTCATAGTTTCAATTCTTTAGTAGTACAATCATTTTCAGGGCGAAATCGAAGAATACGAATTTAGGGTTTACATTCTGTTCGATATGTCGTCCGGCTTCCTCCAGCTCATCCATGATACCCATGACGTTTCTTTCGTTGACGAAAGAAGCAAATCGAGAAGCAAATTGAGCTTCTTCACGTCCCAGAAAATTCATTTCCGAACAGTGGAAGTTATATATAAAGTTTTCCCGTATCATGCGCTGGCAGTATGCCAGTAGATTTTTCTGTCGTTCTCTGCCTAATGCAGCAACTTGTTCACTCCAGGCTTTCATCTCCTTTAAGCGTCGTGCGTAAGCCAGTCGCATCAGCGAAGTGAACAATTCGAAGAAGAGGCGGTTCTCTTCTCCCAGATGTATGTTTTCTATTGCCCGCAATACACTTCCCGCAGATAGGTGTGCGATATCGGCTGCATCGTCCGGCTGGAGCATGTATCGTGTACGTAATAGTCCGGCTATGTCATCCTCACTCAATGGAGGCAGATTGAAGCGCTGCATACGGCTGGTCAGGGTAGGCAGGATATTTTCAGGTGCTTCACTCACCAGTAAGAACAAGGTATAGGCGGGCGGCTCTTCAAGGAGTTTTAGTAACTTGTTTCCGCATTCTGCATTCATCTTTTCCGGAAGCCATACAATCATGATTTTATAACCTCCCTCTCCCGCTTTCAGAGAAAGTTTCCGTTGAATTTCATCACTCTCGCGTACAAAAATCTGTGCCTGTTGGTTTTCTGCTCCCATGCGTGCCAGCCAGTTGGCAAGCGAAAAATAAGGCGAATCGATAATCTGCTGTCGCCATACATCAATGAAATCGTCGGATACGGTGTCGCGTCCGGCTTTTTTCTTGATGACCGGAAAAGCAAAATGAACGTCGGGATGTATCAGTTTGTTCATTTTTATACACGAAGGACATTTACCGCAGGCGTCTTCTTCACCCGGATTTTCGCAACACAGATAGCGTGCCAGTGCCAATGCCAGTGGTAATTTGCCTGTACCTTCTGCACCACAGAACAGTATAGCGTGTGGCACTCGTCCCTCGTGAACGAGTGTCAGTAAATGGCGTTTCGCCTCATTTTGTCCTATGACGTCTTTAAAAAACACGGTTAATAAATTTCTTTTGCTACGCGGCGTACGCTTTCTGTAGCTCCAACGGTATAAAAATGAATGCTGGGAACACCGTGAGCTATCAGTTCGCGGCACTGGTTAATACACCATTCCACTCCCAGTTGACGGGCTTCTTCGTCCGTCTGGCATTTTAAGGCTTCCACAGCCAGCTCCTGAGGTAAGTCTACTTTAAATGTTTTGGGGATGACAGACAACTGAGACAGTTTGCTGAACGGTTTGATTCCCGGAATGATAGGAATGTCAATTCCTTCTTGACGCACACGGTCTACAAAATCGAAGAACTTGCGGTTGTCGTAAAATAATTGTGTTACGGCATATTCCGCTCCCGCTTCGACCTTTTTTTTCAGCCAGTAGATATCCTGTTCCATGTTAGGAGCTTCTTCGTGCTTCTCCGGATAGCAGGCAACTCCATAGCTGAACGGTCGTACTGGTGCTTTGATCGGTGAACCATCGACAAACACTCCACGGTTGAAGTCATTGATTTGCTGTTCCAGTTCTACGGCGTGTGCATAGCCTCCTGGCTCGGGAGTAAAGACTTGTTCGTGTTTAGCCTTGTCGCCGCGTAAAATCAGCAGGTCGGTAATGCCCAGGAACTGCAGGTCCAGTAGTACATATTCGGTATCCTCACGTGTAAATCCGCTACATAGAATATGCGGCACTACCGTGATATTATACTTGTTCTGTATGGCTGCTGCCACTGCTACCGTACCCGGACGGCGACGGATTCGCTTACGTTCATACAGCCCGTTGCCCAGTTCGCGGTAAACATACTCGCTACGGTGCGTAGTTATGTTAATATATTTCGGGTCGAATTCGCGTAAGGAATCGATGGTTTCGTATAATTTTTCTATCCCTGTGCCTTTTAATGGAGGAAGTATCTCGAATGAAAAGGCAGTCTTTTCAGGTGATTTGATTAAGTCAATTACTCTCATTTCACTATTTTTGCGCCTTGTTAAGGGGTTACATATTTGGCAAAAATAAGAAAAATATTGTACTTAACGGGAGAATGTTTCTTAAAAAATTTAATTTGGTTGCCGATACATCAGAGCACGGGGGTAAACAGATGAGCGAACCATCCGACAAAGCGTTTCCACGGCGTTCGTTTCTTGTAAACCTCCTTGGTCATAATCGTACTGTTTTGCTTGTCGGCACTGAATATGTCAGTCAACTGTGAGGTTATCGGAAGGTCGAATACAAAAGCATTTATCTCGTAGTCATATCTCAGGCTGCGGCTGTTCAGGTTTGTACTTCCTACCGTACAGAAGCGCTCGTCTACCATCATAACCTTCGAATGGTGAAATCCTCCGTTGTAAACATAAATATGGGCTCCCTTTTTTCTCAGCTGATTGGCGAGATAGAATGCTGCATCGGGGGTAAAGCTGATATCCGACTTACCGGGAATCATAATTTCTACTCTGACTCCACGGTCGACGGCTCTTTCGATTGCACGGCGTATGCTGGCAGTGGGAGTAAAGTATGGATTAATGATTTGTATCTTTCGTTCTGCTGTATTGATGGCTGCAATGTAGGCGTGCCTCATTGCTTCCGGAGATATTTTCGGAACTCGTTGTACAATAGCTACCTGATGACCGGCATGTACGGGTGCTGCATTCAGAGAATCTTTTCCAAAAGGGAAAAATTCATCACCTTCTATATGCTGTTTGGTTTCTTTGTTCCACATGGTAAGAAAAGCCTGTTGCAGTTTTTCCACAGCAGGTCCTTTGATGCGGATATGCATATCTCTCCAGGCTCCGATTTTGGGCAGTCCATTGATATAATAGTCTGCAATATTCATACCTCCCGTATATCCGACCTTTCCGTCTATTACAACGATTTTCTGGTGGTCGCGGCTTGCGGCATGATTTACGTATGGAAATGTTATCGGGTCGAATGTGACGATTTCTATACCTTCCTTACTTAGTTTTTTGAGCAATCTTTTTCGAAGTGGGCGGTTGTTCGACATGTTTCCAAAAGCATCGAACATGGCTCTGACCTTTACTCCCTCTTTAACTTTCAGTGCGAGCAGGTCGAAAAGTGCATTTCCGATGGAATCATTTCTGAAATTAAAATATTCCAGATGAATGTGATGCTTTGCCTTTTTGATTTCTTCAAAAAGGTCATTGAACTTTTCTCTTCCGCTTGGTAAAAGTTTCAGTTCATTATTGTTGATGATTTCTACGTTCTGCTCACGCAGATATCTTGCAAACAGAGAATCGGCAGGCAGGTATTCGGTTATTGTATCCTCTTCTGCTACATATGATTGTGATTGTGCATATCCGGGTACGCCGAATTTCACAATCAATAGGATTAAACAAAAAAATATTTTGTGAAATCTGTAGTCATTCATGCATCGATAGTTTTTGTGAGGTGCAAAAATATGGATTTTAATTAAGAATTAATAATGACTATGCCAGCTTTTCTGCAAATAGTTACTATTTGACTGTAAAATCAGATGAAAAGACCGTTTCTTGCAATCTGTTGTAAGATTTGAAAGTGTATGATTATATAGTCATAATATCTAACCTTATACGACTTTGTATGTGTAATAAAAATTGAGAAGAAAGTTGTTAGATACATATTTACTGAGAATAATTACGTTTGGTATCTTTACAAAGTAAGAGTAGATTATTAAAATTTTCTATAATTTTGTAATAAAGAAAATACGTATTTGTGAGATATACCTAAAATGAAAATTAGATGAAAAACTTGCCTTTGTTGATCTGTTTATGGTTATTTGCTGTAGTACAGCTTAATGCTCAGACTTCTTCATTGGATCGTTTGTTGTTGAGTCTGGATACTATTTTAATACATAGTGAGGATTATGCGAAAGAAAAAGAGATGAAGATAAAGCAACTTCGTATGCGTAAGGTTCCTTCTAATTTAGAAGAAAAATTCTGGTTCAATAAAATGTTTTATGATGAATATTATGTGTATAATGCCGATACAGCAATGGTGTATGTAGTAGATAATATTCGTATTGCCCAGCAACTTAATAAGTCGGAATGGGAGCAGGAGTGGAGGTTGAACCGGGTTTTCTTGTTGGTCGCTACCGGATTATTGTATGAAGCAGAAACCGAGTTGAAGCAGATTGATGAAAACCGTTTGCCTTCGGATTTGCGCTTGCAGTATTATGACCGTAAGATTTATTTATATTCTCATTTAAGTCAATATGTAGGAAAGCCTGAATATGCCAAAATCTATTATGAGGATGAAATAAAGCTCAAGGAAGAAGCTCAAAAGATGGTCAATACAGGAACCCCTTTTTATTATTGGTTTAAGGCCATGTTTTATCGGGATTTCCCTGATTCGATGGAATATGATACATTGAAAACCCAGTTAAAAGCAATTGTTGAACACTCTTCATTGAATACCCGTATGGATGCGATGAATTCGTACGTATTGGCACGTATGTACATGAACGAAGGCGATGAAGATAATTACATGCGTTATCTGATTTATTCTTCCATTGCTGACGTGCGCATCTGTAACCGGGATATAGCGTCGATGGAAGAGTTATCGTCCTTACTCTATAAACGTAATGATATCGACAGAGGGTATACCTACATTAATTATTGTTTGCAGATGGCGCTTAAATATCCCAACAGAGTGCGTGTGGTAGGAATTTCTACTGTCTTGGATAAATTACATCAGGCCTACCAGGAACGAAATATTTTACAGGAAAAGCGGCTGAAGAATTTTCTTTATACGGTGAGTGTTCTGTCGGTCGTATTGCTGGTGGTAGTGTGTCTGATTTATATTCAGTTCAGGAAGTTGGCAAAGTCAAAAGCTCAGCAGCATGAAACCAATAAATTGTTGAATTCACATGTGGAAGAATTGTCGGAAGCCTATAAGATGCTGGCCAATGTCAATGAAGAACTAAGTCGTGTAAATGAACAATTGAAGTCTACCAATAATCAGTTACTGGAAGCAAACTATGTAAAAGAAGAATACATTGGCTACGTTTTTTCCATTTGTTCCAGTTACATTAGTAAACTGGAAGAATACCGTAAGAATGTCAATCGTAAGTTAAAGACCGGACAAGTGGAAGAGTTGAAATCATGGTCTGCCAGTACCAGTATTGTTCAGAGTGAGCTAAAAGAGTTCTATCATAGTTTCGATGCTATTTTCTTACATGTTTATCCCGATTTTGTCGATGATTTTAATGCTTTGCTTCGTCCAGAAGAAAGAGTTGTATTGAAAGATGGAGAACTGCTGAATACTGAACTGCGTATTTACGCACTTGTTCGTTTGGGTATTAATGATAGTGTGAAAATTGCTGAGTTTCTCCATTGTTCTCCCCAGACCGTTTATAATAACCGACTGAGAACACGAAATAAAGCTGTCATTCCGAAAGAAAATTTTGCGGAAGTGGTACGTTCACTTGGGAAAATGCAACGGTAATACCTGTTGAATTTTCTTCTTTTAGTCTGAAGAAGTTTACCTCTTGTATAATTTACCTACTTGAGAATCAGCGTTCTTTTCTTGTTTTCCTTTACTTGTGCTTTTTACCGAGTCATACACGGTGATATTTCTGATTTTAATTTTGCCGCAGAGATTCAAACCGTAATGTTAACTTTAAAAACAGATTTATGAGCACAAGAGTAAATCAATCGCAAGCTGTGAGATATGTTGTGGCTGTCTGGGGCTTGCTGTTTTTCTTCTCATTCAGTCTGTATGCACAGAAGCTGAATGTGACAGGAAATGTAAAGGATGCTACTGGTGAAACAATTATTGGAGCCAGTGTCCTGGTGAAAGGAACGACCAACGGAACCATTACTGATTTCGATGGAAATTTTAGTCTCTCCGATGTTGACCAAGGTAGTGTTATCGAAGTTTCTTATATCGGTTATACCACTCAGTCCATAACCGTTAAGGATGCTTCTCCTCTAAAGGTCATTTTAAAGGAAGATGCCGAAACATTGGAAGAGGTCGTGGTGGTAGGATATGGAGTTCAGAAGAAAGCCAATCTTACGGGAGCTGTAACTTCCATGAAAAGTGATGAACTGATCAAATCGCGTGCGGCCAATGCGACGACGGCACTTGTAGGTCAGATGCCGGGATTGATTTCCAAACAGGCTAAGGGAGAACCAGGTGCCGATGATGCCAATATTTATATTCGTGGTATTGCTACCTTTCAGGGAGATACATCACCGGCCTATATTATCGATACGTGAGTTCGGGATAAGAAAGTATCTTTAAAAGTTGGTAATCACCGAATTATTTTGTATATTTAAGTCTGACAAACAATTAATTACAAATTAACAAC
>NZ_DBMACV010000037.1:0-32271 GCF_057861905.1 Phocaeicola sp.
ATTGTTGTTAATTTGTAATTAATTGTTTGTTAGACTTAAATATACAAAATAATTCGGTGATTACCAACTTTTAAAGATACTTTCTTATCCCGAACTCACGTAAATATTTGGAATTTTACACGGATATATAAAAAAAAAACACGTAATTTGCATAATTAACAACACGTATGTCATTTAAAGACATGCAAAAAAGCAGAACAATTAAAGTAAAAAAGAACAAAAGAATCAATTATGGAGTTTTCAGCCAAGCAAATTGCAGAATATATCCAAGGAGTGATTATAGGAGATGAAAATGCTACCGTACATACATTCGCAAAGATAGAAGAAGGCATTCCCGGAGCATTATCATTCTTATCCAATCCGAAATATACACATTTCATATATAATACCCAATCATCCATTGTATTGGTCAATAAAGACTTTGAACCGGAGCATGAAATAAAAGCTACTCTTATCAAAGTGGACAATGCTTATGAAAGTCTTGCCAAACTGATGACTTTATATGAAATGAGCAAACCTAAAAAAACAGGTATCGATCCTTTAGCTTCTATTTCTCCGAAAGCAAAAATCGGTAATAATGTTTATATAGGTCCTTTTGCTTGCATCGAAGACGGAGCTGAAATTGGAGACAACTCATACATACATCCTCATGTCACCATCGGCTCTCATGCCAAAATAGGAGAAAATACCACTTTATACCCACAAGTTACAATATACCATGACTGCCGTATCGGAAATAACTGTATCATTCATGCAGGAGCAGTTATAGGAGCCGATGGATTTGGTTTCGCCCCCTCGCCGGAAGGCTATGAGAAAATTCCACAAATTGGCATCACCATCATTGAAGACAATGTAGAGGTTGGAGCCAATACATGTATAGACCGTGCTACAATGGGAGCAACAATCGTTCATAAGGGAGCAAAGCTCGATAATCTGATTCAATTGGCACACAATGTAGAGGTCGGAAGTCATACTGTTATGGCTTCACAAGGTGGCGTAGCCGGTTCTGCAAAAATCGGAGAATGGTGTATGTTCGGCGGACAAGTCGGTATAGCCGGACATATAAAAATAGGAGATCATGTAACAGTCGGTGCACAATCCGGCATACCAGGAAATACCAAATCAGGCAGCACCCTGATGGGATATCCTGCTATTGAGCCCAAACAGTTTGCACGTTCATCTGCTATATTCAAGAAACTTCCCGATATGTATACTGAATTAGGCCGACTACAAAAGGAAATTGAAGAACTAAAAAAACAACTTAATAAATAAACCCATGTTGAAACAACAAACATTAAAAGGCAGTTTCTCACTGAATGGTAAAGGACTTCATACAGGAGTCAAACTAACTGTTACATTCAATCCTGCCCCAGAACATCACGGGTATAAGATTCAGCGAATAGATTTAGATGATCAGCCAGTCATTGATGCTGTTGCTGAAAATGTAGTTGACACAACCCGCGGTACAGTTCTGGCCAAGAACGGGGTAAAAGTAAGTACCGTAGAACATGCCATGGCTGCACTTTATGCTGCAGGAATAGACAACTGTTTAATACAAGTCAATGGTCCGGAATTCCCGATTTTGGATGGAAGTGCCAAAGCATACGTAGAATGCATTAAGCGTGTAGGCATAGAAGAGCAAAATGCTCCTAAAGACTTCTATATCATCAAATCAAAAATCGAGTTCCGTGATGAAGCAACAGGCTCATCCATCACAGTACTTCCCGACGACAAGTTCAGCGTTAATACACTGATTTCATACGATTCACAGATACTAACCAACCAGTATGCTACACTGGAGAATATGGCAGACTTCCCTACCGAGATAGCATCTGCACGCACATTCGTATTTGTTCGGGAAATAGAGCCCCTGCTCAATGCAGGCTTAATCAAAGGCGGCGATTTGGATAATGCCATTGTTATCTACGAAAAACCAATGACACAAGAAAACTTCGACAAGCTTGCCGATGTTATGGGCGTTCCTCATATGGATGCAAGTCAGTTAGGATATATCAATCACATTCCATTGGTATGGCCGAACGAACCAGCACGCCATAAACTTCTCGACATTATAGGCGACTTAGCATTAATAGGTAAGCCGATAAAAGGACGCATCATTGCAACTCGTCCAGGACACACCATCAATAACAAATTCGCACGTCAAATACGTAAAGAAATACGCCTGCATGAAATTCAGGCACCTGTATACAATTGCAACGAAGCTCCCATAATGGATGTAAACCGTATCCGTGAGCTACTTCCTCACCGCTACCCATTCCAGTTGGTAGATAAAGTGATAGCAATTGGAGCCAATCATATCGTTGGAGTAAAGAACGTCACATCCAACGAACCATTCTTTGTCGGTCATTTCCCCAAAGAACCTGTCATGCCGGGAGTTCTTCAAGTAGAAGCAATGGCACAAGTAGGAGGTCTGCTTGTATTAAACTCGCTGGACGATCCGGAAAAATATTCTACCTACTTCCTTAAAATAGATAATGTAAAGTTCCGTCAGAAAGTAGTACCAGGAGATACATTGATTTTCCGTGTAGAATTGATGGCCCCGATACGACGCGGAATTTCGACTATGAAAGGTTATATCTTTGTAGGTGAGAAAATTGTCTGTGAAGCAGAATTCATGGCACAAATAGTTAAAAACCAATAGAACAATTATATTATTGAAATATAGGATGAAGAATTAACAGCCAACTTAATTCTTCATCCCCAATTTATACCCTTAATACTTAATTCTTCATTATACAAATATGATCAGCCCATTAGCATACATACATCCAGAAGCTAAAATAGGAGAAAATGTAGAAATAGGTCCGTTTGTGTTTATCGATAAGAATGTAGTGATAGGCGATAATAACACAATTATGCCCAATGTAAACATCTTATATGGTTCACGTATCGGAAACAATAATCGCATTTTCCCAGGAGCAGTCATCGGAGCCATTCCGCAAGATTTAAAATTCCGTGGAGAAGAAACAACTGCCGAAATAGGAGACAACAATACAATCCGTGAAAATGTAACAATCAACAGAGGCACGGCTGCAAAAGGAAGAACAATTGTAGGCAACAATAACCTGCTTATGGAAGGCGTACACGTAGCCCACGACGCAACTGTGGGAAGCGGATGTATCATTGGAAACTCAACCAAAATGGCAGGAGAAATCATCATTGACGACAATGCAATTGTTAGTGCAAATGTTCTGATGCATCAGTTTTGCCGTGTAGGAGGATATGTCATGATTCAAGGCGGATGCCGTTTTAGCAAAGATATCCCTCCCTACATTATTGCCGGTCGTGAACCTATTGCATACAGCGGAATCAATATTGTAGGACTGCGTCGTCGCGGATTTTCAAACGAACTGATTGAGAATATACATAATACATACCGCATTATTTACAACAGCGGAAAGAATGTAAGTGATGCCTTGCAACAAATCCGTGAAGAAGTCCCCATGACTCCGGAAATTGAATATATTGTTTCTTTCATTGAAAATTCGGGAAGAGGAATCATCCGATAAAGAAATTTTTATATCTTTACCACATCAATGAAAATACTAAACAATAAAGACAATGGTATACAAATTCAGAATCATATCCGACGAAGTCGATGATTTCTTGAGAGAAATAAAAATCGACTCAGAAGCTTCATTTTACGATTTACACGAAGCTATATTAAAATGTACTGGTTATAAAGACGATCAGATGACCTCTTTCTTCATCTGTGATGATGACTGGGAAAAAGAAATCGAGATTACGTTGGAAGATATGGGCAACGGAAGTTCAGAAGAGGATACATTTGTAATGAAAGATACTCCGCTGAACGAGTTGCTGGAAGACGAAAAGCAGAAATTACTTTACGTATTCGACCCACTGGCCGAACGTGTATTCTTCATAGAGTTATCGGAAATCATCACAGGCAAGGACTTACAACATGCAACTTGTTCACGCAAGGAAGGTAATCCTCCTAAACAAACTATCGATTTCGACGAACAGATGAATACCAACACTTCTCTCGATCTGGACGAAAACTTCTACGGCGACCAAGATTTCGACATGGAAGACTTCGACCCTGAAGGTTTCGACATGCAAGGAGGTGGAGGCAATCCTTACGACGAAGACAAATATTAATCCAATAATAAATATCAGATGGGAAGCACATTCCATGTTTTCCATCAGCCGGAGGAGGAACAATCTCGAACAGAAAGTTTATCGACGAGGTTCTTCCTCCTTTTTCTTAATATGCCAGAACGACAAAGTATGAGTAAACCAACACTGATTGTACTGATAGGGCCAACAGGCATCGGAAAAACAGATTTAAGCCTGTCGATAGCCGAAACATACCACACCTCTATTATTTCAGCAGACTCACGCCAGCTTTATGCCGACCTGAAAATAGGAACAGCAGCTCCCACATCGGAACAACTGGCACGTGTTCCACATTATTTTGTCGGGACATTACAACTGAACGACTATTATAGTGCAGCTCAATATGAAACCGAGGTCTTGAAAAAACTGGAAGAACTATTCAAGGAAAAACCAGTTGTAGTACTTACGGGAGGCTCTATGATGTATGTCGATGCCGTATGCAAGGGAATAGACGATATTCCTACCGTAGACAACGAAACACGTCAGCTTATGCTGGAACGGTATGAACAGGAAGGTCTGGACAGATTGTGTGCAGAACTAAAGATTCTCGATCCGGAATATTATAATATCGTCGACCAGAAAAACCCAAAACGTGTAATACATGCACTGGAAATATGCTATATGACGGGCAAGACCTATACTTCTTTTCGCACACAAACTAAAAAGGAACGCCCGTTTCATATCTTGAAAATCGGTCTGAAACGAGATAGAGAAGAACTATACGACCGCATAAATCGCCGGGTAGATATCATGATGGAGGAAGGACTCTTGGATGAAGCCCGTAAAGTTTACCCATACCGTCACCTGAACTCTCTGAATACCGTAGGATATAAGGAGTTATTCAAGTACTTCGACGGAGAATGGGAATTACCTTTCGCCATAGAGAAAATCAAACAAAATTCACGTATTTACTCACGCAAGCAGATTACTTGGTTTAAACGTGATCCAGACATAGCCTGGTTTCATCCCGACTCGAAAGTAGAAATCATGCAATATATCGAGAGTCATCTGGCATAAACAAACAATAGACCAATTTCTATTCCATACATCCAACCATCATCCCCCGATAAATGCCACAATCTTCTCGGTGCACAAAACAATAAAAAAGCATGTGAAACAAGTTCCAAGACTCGTTTCACATGCTTTTTTATATGTCAATTTACAATTTTCCTTAAACAGACAGGAAAGATTTGCTACATAAAGAACTTAAACACAAAGATAACCGACAGAATATACATTGCCGGAGTCAGCTTCTTATAGTTACCACACAACAAGTTAATCAGCACATAACTAATCATACCCAGCACGATACCATCTGATATACTATAAGCCAGCGGCATGAAAATAATGCAGATAAATGCCGGAATAGCTTCCGAATACTCTGTCAAGTCAACTTTCTTGATAGACGACATCATCATCAGTCCTACCAAAATCAACACCGGAGCCGTAGCAGCTCCCGGAACAGCCAAGAAGAAAGGAGCCAGAAACAAAGCCAGTAAGAAACAGACAGCCGTAACAAAAGCAGTCAGGCCGCTGCGTCCACCCTCACCGACTCCCGAAGCACTCTCCACGAAAGTTGTAATGGTACTGGTTCCCAGCATGGCACCTACGGTAGTACCTATGGCATCGACCAGAAAAGCCTGCTTCAGATGAGGAATCTTACCGTCTTTGGTCACCATACCAGCTTTTGTTGTTACCCCAACCAGCGTACCGATTGTATCAAACATATCCACAAACAAGAAAGTAAATACCACAATTACCATTTCCTTAGTAAAGATATGCTCCCACTGAAACTGGAAGAAAATAGGCTCGATAGAAGGAGGAGCACTTACAATACCATTAATATGCGTCAGCCCCATTGGAATACCGATAACCGTTGTCAGCAAAATACCAAAGAGCAGCGCACCACGTACCCGTTTAACCAGCAAGACCGAAGTTATCAGCAAACCGATGATACCCAGCAGCGCAGAACCGGAAGTAATATCGCCCAGCGAAATAAGAGTAGCATCATTGTTCACAATAATACCAGCATTCTGCAAACCCAAGAAAGCAATAAACAAACCTATACCCGCTCCAATCGCATTTTTCAGCGTAGCAGGCAAGGCATCCACAATCTTTTCACGCAGGTTTGTAATAGTCAGCAGGATAAAGATAATTCCTTCAAGCAACACAGCCGTCAGCGCAAACTGCCACGAGTAACCCAAAGTCAAACAAACCGTATAAGCAAAAAAGGCATTCAGCCCCATACCTGGAGCCAGTCCAAAAGGCAGTTTGGCATAAAATGCCATGAGCAAAGTCGTAAAAGCCGAAGCTATTACCGTCGTCGTAAACAGCGCTCCTTTATCCATCCCCGTCGCACTCAGGATATTCGGATTCACTGCAAGGATATAGGCCATCGTCAGGAAAGTAGTGATACCTGCCAATATTTCGGTACGCACGCGAGTCACTTTCCGGTCGAAGCCAAACAATTTCTCTAACATAATACTATAAAATTAGAAATACTTATCAAAAAGTCCACTTCATAGCCAGAGTCGGGATATAATAGAATCCGTTACGCGTAGCAAAATTCGTACTCAGCTCCCATTCCGTACCCACACTCAGGTTCAAATCATCGTTCACATGCTTAAACTTATTTAAGTTCACCCAAAACTGAGGCTCACTTATAAAAATATAGTTATGTTCGTTTCCGTGAACATCGAAATGCTTTTCACGCCAGAAGTCAGCAAATCCGCTGAAAGTAAATTTGTTCTGGCAGAAGTTAATTGTCCAAGTACCCGTCAACTGAAAGTTATGGGGCTTATCATTCTTCTGAATATACTTATATAATACTTGCAAGCCAAACACACGCGAGAAGTCAGCACTGTTCCAGTTATATGCAGCACCACCCAAGAACGCATTATTGATATAATTCAATCCGCCGTTATATTCCACATGCGCCGAAACAGGAGCCTTCCAGAACTTCAGTTCACGACTGATTTCCCAATAAGCAGAAGCTACACCTTTATCCGTATAGTCCATATCGACAAAGAAATAAGTACTACCCCATTTGTCTGCCTTAAACATTTCAACGGTAGTGGTAACCCACGGACGATCCGACAGCGAGTTGTACATGGCACGTCCTAAATCATAATGCAACTGGATGTTCTGTGCCTTTGCTACTCCCGCCAAACAGCACATAAAAAGAACTAATAAGAATGGTTTTTTCATTGATTTTAGCTTTGTTTAATTATTGAAGTCGCAAAAGTACACAAAATCTGCCTAATAGCATAAAGAGAATACAGATTTGTTTCGGTTTCACAAGAATTACACCTATTATATATAAAGCATACTCCTTCCTATTCTCCCATCCATCCTTACCCCTCAGTTTCCATTTTACCCTCCGAAATGTTCACGCATGTTACAAGGAAGTTACCAAAGGAAGCACTTTTTTGATATAGGTCAAAAAAGAAGCACTTTTCGCAATAAATATGCTATAAAACATATTTCATATTAAAATAACCCGTATATTTGCAGTGTAAAACAAAAGAGGATAATAAATAAAAGATAAATACTAGACTTAATTTAGAATAGATTTTTAAGGTTAAAGGTTGAAAAAGGATCGAAGGCCGACCGTGAGGCTCGCCGGAGAGTTTTTAGGTAAAGTTTTTAGGTATTATTTAATGTTTAACTAAAAAAGAAAGGATAACATTATGAAAAAGGTAAAAAACATTTTTCACAAGATCGTAAATGCAGATCCAATGATCTGGGGTTACGTAATGCTGAATGATAAAATCAGCAAGTAAAAACAAGCTGAACGCTGAAAATGCTTCAGCTTTGAGAGAGAATCTGATAAATGCCGAGAGGCGTTGTAAATAATCAACTAAGCGGTTGCGCAAGCGACCGCTTTTTTTATGTATCTTTGTCTGCAAATCAGTTTCATTTATGGCATATACCCCGATAGATACCGACAACGCAGAGTTCCAGAATGCATTAAAACTCATACAATACACCCGCCAGTCGGTTTTCCTGACCGGAAAAGCCGGTACCGGTAAATCCACCTTTCTGAAACATGTATGCCAGATAACCAAAAAGAAGTTTGTAGTACTTGCCCCTACAGGCATCGCAGCCATCAATGCAGGAGGAAGTACCCTTCATAGTTTCTTCAAGCTTCCCTTCTACCCCTTGCTGCCCGACGATCCCAATTTCAGCCTGAAAGGAGGAAAACTGCACAGTTTTCTGAAGTATTCGTCCGACCATCGCAAGCTCATCAAGAACATCGAACTGGTCATCATCGACGAGATTTCCATGGTACGCGCCGACATCATCGACTTCATCGACAAGGTACTGCGTGTATATTCACAAAACATGCGCGAACCTTTCGGCGGGAAACAACTCCTGCTGGTGGGCGATGCCTTCCAGCTTGAGCCGGTTGTAAAGAGTGATGAACGTGAAATCATCAACCGCTTCTACCCCAACCCCTATTTCTTTTCCGCACGTGTGTTCCGCGAAATGGAGCTGGTAGCCATCGAACTGACGAAAGTTTACCGCCAGACCGATAAGGTCTTTGTTAACGTACTCGACCATATCCGCACCAACACAGCAGGGGCAGCCGATCTTCAACTGCTGAATACACGCTACAATGCCCCGATAAAGGCAAACGAAAACGACATGTACATCACTCTTGCCACACGTCGCGACAATGTAGACTACATCAACGACCGCCGCCTTGCCGAGCTTCCCGGCGAGGCTGTCACCCTGCAAGGAGAAATTCACGGCGAGTTTCCCGAAAGCAGTCTTCCTACCCTTATGGAACTGACCATCAAGCCCGGGGCGCAAATCATCTTCATCAAGAACGATCCGGACAAGCGCTGGGTAAACGGCACCATCGGAACCATTTCCGGCATCGATGCCGACGGAATCATATACGTCATTACCGAAGACGGCAAGGAGTTCGATGTCCGCCGTGAAAGCTGGAGCAACATCCGCTACCGTTACAACGAACAGGAGAAGAAAATAGAGGAAGAAGAACTGGGAACCTTCACCCAGTACCCTATCCGACTGGCATGGGCCATTACCATACACAAAAGTCAGGGACTTACTTTCAGCCGGGTAGTCATCGACTTTACCGGCGGAGTATTCGCCGGCGGTCAGGCATACGTGGCACTGAGTCGCTGCACCTCGCTCGAAGGCATCTGCCTGAAACGCGAGATAACCCGCGGCGACATCTTCGTACGTCCCGAAATAGTAGCCTTCGCCCAACGGTTCAACAACCAGCAGGCTATCGACCGTGCTATGAAACAGGCACAAGCCGACATACAATATGTAGCAGCCGTCAAAGCATTCGACGAAGGTAACTTCGAAGAATTCCTCAACCAGTTCTTCAAAGCCATCCATTCGCGTTACGACATAGAGAAACCTCTTCAGCAACGTTTCATCCGGAAAAAGCTCGGCATCATCAACAAACTGCGTGAAGACAACAAACGCCTGAAGGAACAAATGCAGGAGCAACAGAAAAACTTACAGAAATACGCCAAGGAGTACTACCTGATGGGCAACGAGTGTATCACGCACATGCACGATACCCGTGCAGCACTCGCCAATTACGACAAGGCCATCGAACTCTATCCCGACTATGCCGATGCGTGGGTACGCAAAGGAGTTACTTTGTTCAACGCCGACCGCATAAACGAAGCCGAAGCCTGTCTGGACCAAGCTGTCCGCCTGCGCCCGATGGAATTCAAAACCGTTTACAACCGCGGAAAGCTGCGTCTTCACACAGGAAACACAGAAGGAGCCCTTGCCGACCTCGACAAAGCCACCACCCTGAAGCCTCAGCACGCTGGAGCACACGAATGTTTTGGCGACGCACTTACACAAGCCGGAAAAGAAATGGAAGCAGCCATCCAGTACCGCCTTGCCGAAGAGCTTCGCAAACGCAAAAACAACTCTTAAACAGAAACTTATTTATCGTTTTTTCTTGAAACAGGAATCGTCATCTGCTTCAGTTCCTCCAGTGTACCGTTAAACACATTCAGGTCCACCTGCTCCTTGATACCCGGCAAGGTACCGGCATCGGTATGCTGCCAGAACTTCCACTGTCCCTTATATTCTACCGAGTCTACATAATAATGAGCAATCCAGTACGGATAAGTATTGAAGATGGAATCGTTCAGATAACGAGTCTTAAACTTATAGGATGTATAAAGAATAGGCTTCACCTTATAATGCTGTTCTATCTTTCGCAGCCAGATCAACAAATCCTTCCGCAAGCGGTCGTCATCATCACCCCGCTTCTCTATATCGAGTACAGGAGGAAGATCCCCCGGCTCCAGCTGAACCGAATGAATAAAGAAATCTGCCTGCCGCGAAGCATCCGTTTTAGGATTATAAAAATGATAAGCTCCACGGATAAAACCGTACTGCCGCGCAAGATCGAAATTATGAACAAACGTCGTATCGCTGAAATCTCCGCCTTCGGAAGCCTTCAGAAAAACGAAACGAATAGGGAAAGGAGTAAACTGCGTTTTACTCAACACAGCCCAGTTTATCGCTCCCTGATGATGAGAAACATCGAACCCATGCACCCGATACCCTGAAGGAAGGCATACGCCATACGCCTTTGTTCCGTAACAAGGTTTCCATCTGTATGCATAAGGACGAATAAAGAAATAATAAAACCCGATGACCAGTAATGCAGCAGCCCCTCCCATCAGAATATAATATATCCACGATGGAACTTCCCATTTACGAGCTATCTTCTTTCGATCCCTGCCGCGTCTTGTCCTTCTCTTCTGTCCACCCGAAGCAACCTTCGGCGAAGAAGAACCCGTCCGCTTGCGGGATACAGTTTTACGAGGCTTGTTTACCACCGTTATGGGCGGTTCTTTTGTCATAGGTTTATATCGTTACATTAAAAAATAGTCACTGCACCTCTCCGTCTGCCAAGGCAGACAGAGAAGGCAATGACAGATTTCTTTCCTATAAGGAGTTATTATTTAGCTTGTTCAAGCTGCAAAGTCTTAGTCGGCTGGTCGCAAACTTCAGACGGACCGAAGTACTGGATAGGACCCGGATATACATAATCAGTTTCCTTAGCCCAAGTTTCACGCTGAGCAGCAAAAGCTTTGAACGGAGCACCATCCAGTTTAACCAAAGCTTTCTGGATAACCGGTTTCATTTCACCGTGACGACGTTCCATGTTCATCATCATTGTGATAGGCACACCACCTGCAATCCATTCAGCAGCAGGAGCAGTAGTGTTACGAACTGATGACATATAACCAGTCTTACCGTTAGCAATCAGCATAGATGCAGTGTAACCCAAAGAGTAGCAGTAGTCAGCATCGAAGTTAGACGGAGCAGCGCAACGTCCTTCGTAACCGAAGAAATGGTGCTGAGCAGCGAACTTACCAACATACTTGCCTTCTTCCTTCCACTGAGCCAGCTTAGTACCAACCATTTCAGACAACAGCTTTTCAGTTTCGATCAGAGAAACCTGAACGTTTCCGTGCGGGTCGCGGTCCAAAGATAACTGGCGAGCAACACCTTCCGGCAGAGAAGCATAGATAGCAGCATTTTCCGGACTCAGCTTGCTGATGATATAATCACGCTGTTTAGAACGCTTGATGCTGTTGAATTCATCACCGTTAGCAGCCAGGAAGTCATTCAGTTCAGCGATCAGACGCTTCATAGCCGGGATAAATTCGATCAAACCTTCCGGAATCAATACAGTACCGAAGTTGTTACCAGCAGCAGCACGGTCGGCAACAACCTGAGCGATATAAGTAACGATGTCATCCAAAGACATGTTCTTAGCTTCAACTTCCTCAGAAATGATACAGATGTTAGGCTGAACCTGCAAAGCACATTCCAGAGCGATGTGAGAAGCAGAACGTCCCATCAGTTTGATGAAGTGCCAGTACTTACGAGCAGAGTTACAGTCACGTTCGATGTTACCGATAACTTCAGCATAAGTCTTACAAGCAGTATCGAAACCGAATGAAGTTTCAATCATGTCGTTCTTCAAGTCGCCGTCGATAGTCTTCGGACAACCGATAACCTGAATACCATAGTTCTTGGCAGCATAATATTCAGCCAATACACAAGCGTTGGTATTAGAGTCATCACCACCGATAATAACCAGAGCCTTGATGCCCAGTTCCTTCAGGATTTCATAACCTTTTTCGAACTGATCTTCTTTTTCCAGCTTTGTACGGCCAGAACCGATAATATCGAAACCACCCGTGTTACGGTATTCGTCGATGATATCGGCAGTCAATTCCATATATTTGTGGTCAACCAATCCGCCGGGACCCAAGATGAAACCATACAATTTGTTTGCAGGATTCAGTTTCTTGATACCATCGAACAGACCAGAGATAACGTTGTGTCCGCCCGGAGCCTGGCCACCAGACAAAATAACTCCCACGTTCATAGGAGCATATTCCTTAGCTTCTCCTTCAACGAACTTGATCAACGGCATGCCGTAAGTGTTCGGGAACAATTTTTTGATTGCTTCCTGATCGGCAACCGACTGTGTAGGTTCTCCTTCCTGTACCTTTACAGCACCTTTCAATGCCTTAGGCAGTTTTGGCTGATAAGCAGCTCTTGCAATTTGTAATGCACTTTTTGTCATAATTGTTTTTAATTTATATAAGGTGTATAAATTTCAGTATGCGCAAATTTCGCCTTTTTTTCGGAAATATGAAAACGTATGCAAAAAAAATGTTATCTTTACCCCGTAATCAATCTATTTTATTAACCCAATAAAACAATAAAACTATGGCTAGTAGAAGAAATTTAAAAAAGAATGTCAACTATATTTCCGACCTCGTAGCCGGTCTGTGTATCGTAGAAAGCATGAATGCAAAGGATGAAAACCGTGAAGAACTGAGCAAACTGTTCCTTCAGGCAGTCAATCTGCGCCAGGACATCATCAGCCGTATCAGCCATACTGAACCGGGAAACGTAAAAGGTTTCTACAAAAAACTGAAAGAAGACTTCAACAACGGCACGGAAGCTATTTTCAAAAAACTGGAAGAACTGGGTAAATAAGGAGCATGAAACAAGCCATTTGCAGCTTTATCTACTATAAGATACTGGGATGGAAAGCCAAAGTTTCCGTCCCGGATTTCGACAAATGCATCATTTGTGCAGCCCCGCATACTACCAACTGGGATTTGATTATCGGCAAACTGTTCATCAGTGCCGTAGGACGCGAGTCGGGATTCATGATGAAAAAGGAATGGTTCTTCTTTCCGCTCGGCATCCTGTTCCGCTGGATGGGAGGAATACCCGTACACCGCGACAAACATACCTCGCTGGTAGACCAGGTCATCAAGCAGGTCAAGGCAAGCGACAAGTTCCATCTTGCCATTACGCCGGAAGGAACCCGCTCTCCCAACCCGAACTGGAAAAAGGGATTCTACTACATTGCACTGGGTGCAAACATTCCTATCGTACTGATCGGCATCGATTATGAAAAGAAATGTATCACCGCCGAAAAGTACATCATGCCCAGCGGGGACATAGACAAGGACATGCGTGAAATCAAACTGTACTTCAAAGATTTCAAGGGAAGACATCCCCACAAATTCGATTTAGGCAATATTGATTGACAATGTATGGTCTTCATAAGAAACGTTTCGTGTAATTGTTCGGCACGGAACGTTTTGTTTTTTCTATCCGTCAGCACGTTTCTCTGCTGTTTTGTACAAATTCCAATTGCTTTTTGTACAAAAAATTTTTTCTTTTGTACAAATTATTTCTGAAACGCCGTGAGGTTTTTGGAATCTCCCGACAGGTTATTTGGTAAATGAAGCAAAAAATCAGTATCTTTGTAAAGATACATAATGGTTATGTCATCTTTCACCAATTCGTTTGTGCTACAATGAAAAGGAATTATCCGGTAGGTATACAAAACTTTGAAGAGATACGTAAAGGAAATTACTACTACATCGACAAGACCGAACTTGTCTATCAGCTTGTAAGCAGTGGTAAATACTATTTTCTGAGTCGTCCCCGACTGTTCGGAAAGAGTCTTCTGATATCTACTCTGGAAGCTTATTTCCAAGGGAAAAAGGAGCTGTTCAAAGATCTGGCTATTGAAACACTCGAAAAAGAATGGCTGGAATACCCTATTTTACATTTCGATCTTAATACAAAGAAATACGAAAACAAAGCCTCTATCGCTGAAATTCTAAATCAGCACCTCGAAAAGTGGGAAGACATATATGGAGATGAAAAGCGGGAACGCTCTCCGGAAGAAAGATTTTCGTATATCATAGAAAAAATCAGTACAGTAACCGGACGTAACGTCGTTATACTTATCGATGAATACGACAAACCAATGCTACAAGCAATAGGAAACGAAGACCTGCTCAATGACTACCGGAATACGCTGAAAGCATTCTACGGAGCCATGAAAAGTTGCGACAAATATATAAAGTTTGCAATGCTGACCGGAGTAACCAAGTTCAGCAAAGTCAGTGTATTCAGCGACTTAAACAATCTGATGGATATATCCATCGATGACAGATTTGCCAATATTTGCGGCATTACGGAAAAAGAACTTCATCATTACTTCAAAGATGACATCAGAGAGCTTGGCAAGAAAAACGAGCTGAGTGAAGAGGAGACGAAAGTTACGCTCAAAAAGCTGTACGACGGATACCACTTTGTAGAATACAGCGACGATATATACAATCCGTTCAGCATTCTGAATACCTTTGCAAAAATGAAATTCGGAAGTTATTGGTTTGAAACGGGCACTCCTACCTTTCTTATCGAACTTTTGAAACAGAGCAAATATAACCTTTACCGGCTGACGGAAGAAATGGCTTCGGCCGATTCTTTGGGAGGCATAGACACAATGAACAGCAATCCTGTGCCTATATTATACCAAAGTGGCTATCTCACGATAAAAGGATATGACAAGGAGTTTCAAGTATATTCGTTAGGGTTTCCTAATAAAGAAGTGGAAGAAGGATTTACAAAGTTTTTACTTTCCAACTATGCACATCTTGAAACAGGCAATCCCTCGTTCGAAATAATGAGTTTCGTGAAAGATGTCCGCAAAGGTGATGTCGAGTCGTTCATGAAACGACTGAAAAGTTTTTTTGCCGATACGCCCTATGAAATAGCCAGAGATCTCGAGCTGCACTATCAGAACGTATTGTTTATCGTCTTTAAACTTTTAGGATTTTATACACAAGCCGAATACCACACCTCAAACGGCAGAATTGATATGGTAATAAAAACCGACAAGTATATCTATGTCATGGAGTTCAAACTCGATGGAACTGCAGAAGAAGCCCTGACACAGATAAACGATAAACAATATGCTGTACCATTTGCTACAGATTTTAAGAAGGTATTTAAAATAGGTGTAAACTTCAGCAAGGCAACAAGAGGAATAGAAAAATGGATTGTGGAAGAATAAAATGTGCTTTCACTACTTTTAGGTTAACATTACTCTATAACATAATAATAACATAACAGCCTCAACGTTAAATCATCCTACCTCATTTCTTACATTTCATAAGGTTATTCCAGAGATTTTCCGTAAGTTTGTCCCTCGATATAAAAACTTACATTATGAAACAAATTATTCTTGTATATATCTGCCTGCTATTGGGGGCAGCAGGACATCTGTATGCTCAAAGTCTGGAAAAGAACATCGAACAACGACTGACAGATTATTTTACAAACTATCAGACGAGTTATGCCCATATCGGTAAGTGCAAGCTCGATCATTTTACAGTCGACCATGAGCACAAGACCTTACAGGTATATGCTAACGATAATTTCGGCTACCAGCCGTTTACCGAAGAAAATACACAAGCCATTTACCGCTCACTCAAGCAACTGCTGCCAGGCCCGGTCAATTATTATCAAATTACTCTTTATGCCGACGGTCAGCCCATTGAGAATCTGGTTCCCAACTTCATGCGTAAAAAGGGAAAAGACAAGAGTCGCTTGTACGGTAAAATAGAATACAAAGGGGATGCATGGACGCAGAATATCTCAAAACCTTTTAAAGTCAGTCAGGGATTGCAGGACCGCCATATCGCCGTATGGCAAAGTCATGGGAAGTTTTACAAGAACGACCGCAACGAATGGCGCTGGCAGCGTCCGCGTCTGTTCGGTACTACCGAGGACTTATACACGCAGTCTATTGTAGTTCCTTATCTAATTCCGATGCTCGAAAATGCAGGAGCGGTGGTCTTCACACCACGTGAACGCGACTGGCAGAAAAATGAAGTGGTGGTAGACAACAATACGTGTACTCCCGGCAGCCGGTATTTCGAAAAGAACGACAAGAAAAAATATGTGTGGAAGACTACCTCACAACCCGGATTTGCACAGAAGTATCTCCGGTATCCCGACAATTACAATCCGTTCCGCGACGGTACGGTGCGATTTATTCCTACCCAGTCGAAGCCGGAAAAAGCTTTTGCCGAATGGATTCCCAACATTCCCGAAACCGGAAAATATGCTGTCTATGTCAGTTATCAGACACTGCCCGAGAGTGTTTCCGATGCTAAATACCTGATTTTCCACAAAGGAGGGGTTACCGAATTTAAGGTGAACCAGCAAATGGGTGGTGGGACCTGGGTTTATTTAGGCACATTCGAGTTCGACAAAGGAACAAATGACTACGGTATGGTTGTACTAAGTAATGAAAGTTCGCAGAAAGGTGTGGTTTGTGCCGATGCCGTCCGCTTTGGAGGGGGCATGGGAAACATCATCCGTGGCGGAAACGTCAGCGGAGTTCCACGCTATCTGGAAGGAGCTCGTTACTGGGGACAATGGGCCGGTATGCCGTACGAAGTGTACAGCAAGAGTAAAGGTGAAAACGATTATAACGACGACATCAATGCACGGTCGCTGATGACGAACTACCTGAGTGGCGGTTCGGTATACAATCCTACAGAACAAGGACTGAAGGTTCCTTTCGAACTGACTTTCGCCATGCACAGTGATGCCGGCTTCAAGACTGACGACGCACTGGTCGGCTCACTGGGCATCTATACAACAGATTTCAACGACGGTAAGGTAAACAGTGGAGTTTCGCGTTATACGTCGCGTGACCTGACGGATATGGTGCTGACCGGACTCCAAAAGGATATCAGTTCCCGCTTTGGCATACAATGGGCACGCCGCAGCATGTGGAACCGGAATTATAGTGAAACTCGACTGCCGGCTGTTCCCTCGATGATACTCGAAACGCTTTCGCATCAGAATTTTGCCGATTTGAAGCTGGGTTATGAACCGGATTTCAAGTTTACAGTAGCCCGGTCGGTATACAAATCAATCTTGAAATACCTCGCAGAAATGCATCACAGCAGTTATACGGTTCAGCCGTTGCCGGTAAGCCATTTCGCCATCAGCGAAGGAAAGAAGAAAAATACATTCGAACTGCGCTGGACTCCTACCGAAGACCCATTGGAATCTACGGCAAAAGCGCAGGGATATGTAGTGTATACGCGCATCGGATACGGTGGCTTCGACAATGGTACGTATGTAAAAGGAACCAGTTTTACAGCCAAAATAGAACCGGGTCTGATTTACAGCTTCAAGGTTACTGCCGTCAATAAGGGCGGCGAAAGTTTCCCTTCGGAAATTCTTTCGGCTTACAAGGCGAAGAGAAGTAAAGGAACGGTACTGATTGTAAATGCTTTCCACCGTACTTGCGGACCGGAATCGATGAATACGCTGATGATGCAGGGTTTCGATATTCAGTCCGATCCGGGGTTGCCTTACATCAGCACAACGGCATTCTGTGGTTATCAGCAAAACTTTAACCGTACCAAAGCCGGCATAGAAACAGCTGATGGTCTGGGGTATAGTGGCAATGAACTGGAAGGCATGCAGATTGCCGGAAATACATTCGACTATCCGTTTGTACATGGAAAGACTATTCAGATGGCTGGACGGTATTCATTTGTATCGTGTAGCAGTGAAACGCTCGAAAGTGGCTCTACGGATTTAAGCCCATATTACATGGTCGATCTGATTTATGGAAGAGAAAATAGCCCCTTGAACAAACGCATGCAGCAAGCTCTTACTGCATATTGCCGCAACGGAGGAAATTTATTTGTAAGCGGTTCTTACATCGGCAACAAACTGGGAGATACCAATTTTACCGGTAATGTATTGAAGTATACCTACGGAGGAAGCATGAAGCAAATGCGTTCGGGAGAAATTTTCGGTACAAACATCCGCTTTCAGATACCTCGCAGTGCCAACGAACAGACATATGCCGTACCTGCGCCCGACTGTCTTCTTCCTGTCGGTCAGGCTTTTCCGGTATTCAGCTATACCGAAGGTAATCAATGCGCCGGAGTGGCATATAAAGGGGCTTACCGTACTTTTGTACTGGGATTTCCCTTTGAAAGCATCATGAAAGCCGAGCAGCGAACACATATCATGAAAGCGATGCTCAACTTTTTTGAAGCGAAATAATGAAATGGTTATACAGAACGGCAACAAATTCTTTTGTGTTCATGACTCTTTATTCATTTAATTTTTTACCTTTGCTCATGTAAACGTTAAAATTTAATCAAGACTATGTACACAATACAGACAAATGCCTCTGGCACACGTAGTATGGAAATATCGGAAGAGCATCTGAAAACCATTGAGAAATATGCTTTGTTCCAACAATTGATAGACAGCAATGGAATTGTTGATGAATCGGTTCTTGACAAACTGAAGTTGAATGTGCGCTCGCTCATCGCTTCTCAAACCGAAAACTGCAAGGACTTGCTGGATCTTTGCATTGATGTTATTTACCATAACAATATGAAAGCGTTCGGACTTCACCAGTTAATTCTGCTTTATATCAAGTGGGAAAACGAAAAGGCGGAGGAAGAAGAGAAAGAGGAAGAAAAAGAAGAAGAATAAACATAGGGAAGAGCTTGTTTAAATTTTATACAGACCTGCTTTTAAAGGGTTTTCTTGTCTGCCGGCTTCTGCATATCGGGCTGGAAAATCTGAAGAAGAAAGTATGTTAAGAGTCTTATTGGGAAATTTAAACAAGCTCTAATCTTGTTCAGGAAAGAGAGTATATATTAATGTAGCAAGACTGCAAGTAACTAAAAACGTTGAAATTTGAAAGAGTATAAACTGACAGACTGGTTGCCTACAACCAAAAAAGAAGTGGAATTGAGAGGATGGGATGAACTGGATGTAATCTTGTTCAGTGGCGATGCGTATGTAGATCATCCTTCGTTTGGTGCTGCCGTTATCGGACGTATGCTGGAAGCACAGGGGCTGAAAGTGGCTATCGTGCCGCAGCCTAACTGGCGCGATGACTTACGCGATTTCAAGAAGCTGGGACGACCACGACTGTTTTTCGGCGTTTCGGCTGGATGTATGGACAGTATGGTGAACAAATATACTGCCAACAAGCGCTTGCGCAGTGAGGATGCCTATACTCCCGACGGACGACACGATATGCGTCCGGAATATCCAAGCATTGTTTATACTCAAATTCTGAAGAAACTTTATCCCGACGTTCCTGTCGTTTTAGGTGGTATAGAGGCTTCCTTGCGACGGTTGACGCATTATGACTACTGGGTGGATAAGGTTCGTCCGTCTATCTTGATTGAATCGGGAGCCGACTTGCTGATTTATGGTATGGGAGAAAAACCTATCACCGATTTGTGCAAGCGTCTGAAGGATGAAAATGTGTTGCCGCACGATTTGTTGCAGACGGCTTATCTCTGCCGGAAATCTCAGTTCGTGCCTGAAGAAAACGATTTGCGTCTTTTCTCTCACGAAGAATGTCTGAAAGATAAGAAAAAGCAGGCTCAGAACTTCCGACACATAGAAGAAGAATCAAATAAATACGAAGCTGCCCGCATCTATCAGGAAGTAGATAATAAAGTGGTGGTAGTCAATCCTCCCTATCCGCCCATGACGCAGGGAGAACTCGATATGTCGTTCGACCTGCCTTATACGCGTTTGCCTTATCCTAAATATAAAGGGAAACGAATTCCGGCGTTCGATATGATAAAATTCTCGGTCAACATTCACCGGGGATGCTTTGGGGGATGTGCTTTTTGTACCATCTCTGCACATCAGGGTAAGTTTATCGTAAGCCGAAGCAAGGAAAGTATTTTGAAAGAGGTCAAAGCCATTACGGAAATGCCCGACTTCAAGGGATATTTAAGTGACCTCGGTGGTCCGTCGGCAAACATGTATGCCATGCACGGACGCGACGAGCGGATGTGTCGCCGGTGTAAACGCCCGTCGTGCATTCATCCGAAAGTTTGTCCAAATCTGAACACAGACCATCGTCCGTTGCTGGATATTTATCATGCGGTCGATGCGCTCCCCCAAATAAAGAAGAGCTTTATTGGTAGTGGAGTACGTTACGACTTGCTGTTGCACGAAAGCAAAGATCCGGAAGTAAATAAAAGTACGGCCGAATATACGAGAGAACTGATAGCACGCCACGTAAGCGGACGTTTGAAAGTGGCTCCTGAGCATACCAGCGACCGGGTGCTTTATATCATGCGCAAACCGCCGTTCGAACAGTTCTACCGCTTCAAACGTATCTTCGACCGGATCAATAAAGAACTAAACCTGCGCCAGCAAATCATTCCTTATTTCATCAGTAGTCATCCGGGGTGTACGGAAGAGGATATGGCCGAACTGGCTGTTATCACCAAACGGCTGGACTTCCATCTGGAACAGGTACAGGACTTCACTCCTACCCCGATGACTGTAGCCACAGAAGCATGGTATACCGGTTATCATCCTTATACACTGGAACCTGTCTTTTCGGCAAAGAGTCAGAAAGAAAAGCTGGCACAACGCATGTTTTTCTTCTGGTATAAGCCGGAAGAACGACGCGCCATTATCAGTGAACTGAAGAAAATAGGACGCAGCGACTTGATAGACAAACTGTACGGCAGATAGGAATCTGACAAAATACCCTAAATAGGGTATTTATAAAAAGAACGGCAGAGCGTATCTTTGCAGCAAATAACAAACGAATATGAATATAGCTGCACTTATCTCAGGCGGAGTAGACAGTGCCGTAGCCGTACATTTGCTCTGCGAACAGGGATATAAACCCGACTTATTTTATATCAAGATAGGGATGGATACCGACAACGAACTTAGTTGTACGGCAGAAGAGGATATTGAACTTGCCTCAGCTACTGCACATCGCTATGGACTGAAACTGAACATCATCGACCTCCAGAAAGAGTACTGGGATAATGTCGTAGCATATACCATAGAAAAGGTCCGCAGGGGGCTTACTCCTAATCCAGACGTGATGTGCAACAAGCTGATTAAGTTTGGCTGTTTCGAACAGAAAGCCGGATATGCTTACGATAAAATCGTTACCGGACATTACGCCTCTACTTGCCTGATAGACGGAAAGACCTGGCTGGCTACGGCCAAAGATCCGATAAAAGACCAGACTGATTTTTTGGCACAAATCGATTATCTGCAAGTTTCGAAACTGTGGTTTCCACTGGGAAGCTACATGAAACAGCAGATACGGGAAATAGCAACTCAAGCAAAACTACCCAGCGCACAACGTAAAGACAGTCAGGGAATCTGTTTTCTCGGAAAAATAAACTATAATGATTTTATCAGACGTTTCTTGGGAGAAAAAACAGGAACTATCGTCGAACTGGAAACAGGCAAGGAAATCGGTACGCATCGGGGCTTCTGGTTTCACACAATCGGACAGCGCAAAGGTCTGGGACTGGGTGGTGGACCGTGGTTCGTTGTAGATAAAGATACCGAAAACAATATTTTATATGTATCACACGGAGCTGATACGGAACAACAATACGGACACAAATTCCGGCTTGTTGACTTCCATTTCATTACAGACAATCCGTGGACCACAGGTACAGAACAGGAAATCCGTTTTAAGATTCGTCATACCGATACTTTTCAGAAAGGAAATCTTGTCTTTGATAATGGAACATGTTATATCGAAAGTAAAGATAGCGTGCAAGGTATCGCTCCCGGACAGTTTGGAGTGATTTACGACAGTGATGCTCATCTATGTATCGGAAGCGGAGAAATACGGAAATAATAAATTCTGTCCCTAAAAAGAATCGGGCACAAGTGTAGTCCTCTCTCCTACATAACCCTGTGCCTGATTTTATTATTTTAACTGTTGGAACTGATCAATCAACGATGTCAGATTGGCTGTAAACAAACGTGCGGAAATGGCAAGAAGAATAATTCCAAAGAATTTACGGATGATATAAATACCACCTTTACCCAACAGACGTTCGATACGGTCGGTCATCTTCAGTACAATGTACACCCACACCATATTCAGCAATAAAGCTATCACAATATTGATGGTTGCATATTCTGCACGAAGCGACAGTAAAGTAGTAAACGAACCGGCACCTGCAAGCAACGGAAAGACCAAAGGCACCAATGTAGCTTCTTTTATCGGTCCCGTATTCTTAAATATCTCGATATCAAGAATCATCTCCAATGACATCAGAAATATAACAAAAGCACCTGCTACGGCAAACGAAGCGATATCAACCTGAAACAGCTTCAGCATCATATCGCCGGCAAAAAAGAATCCCAGTAACAAAGCTGATGCTACCAATGTAGCTTGTACCGCATTTACAGCACGTCCCTTTTGCTTTAAATCCAGAATAATCGGTACAGCACCTATTATATCGATTACAGCAAACAATACGATAAATGCACTTATCAGTTCTTGAAAATTCAAACTTCCCATATTATTTAAAAATAAAATATAACACAAAGTTATGCAAAAATAGCCATATTACAAGAAAGCAAGCAAACATTATCAGACGGAAATAAACGATAAAAAAGGTAAAAGGCAAAAATACATCCAAAATATTCGCTATTTTTGTACGTTAAAATATAACTTAATAAAGTTAAATGTCAATGCAGAGCACTATGTACGATAAGCTTTTATTGCTTCCTCTGTTTCAAGGACTATGCAAGGAAGACTTTACTGCTATACTGGAAAAAGTTAGATTGCATTTTCAGAAGTATACAGCAGGAAGTTGCATTGTAAAACAAGGTGATTATTGCAACAATATCATTTTCATTTTACAAGGCGAAACACGCGCTGAGTCGGCAGACCAGACATATCATTATACAATCCATGAAACATTAAAAAGTCCGCAGATTATTGAGCCTTATTCGTTATTTGGCATGTATCCGCAATATACGGCATCATATTATGCTCATACAAATGTAAATGCTGTAACTATCGACAAGGCTTATATTTTATCGGAACTTAACAAGTATGAGATTTTTCAGCTTAATTATCTGAACATGCTGAGTAACCGGGCACAAACTATTTACCGGAAGCTAAGAAGTCCGCATGCCAGTGATACGCTGGACAAAATCGTAAACTTTATGCTTTTACGATGTATCACTCCTACCGGAGAAAAGAAACTTCAGATTCGCATGGAAGATCTTGCTGAACAGATAGACGATACCCGGATAAATGTTTCAAAAGTACTGAACGAACTAAAGAATGAAGGAATAATCCGTTTAAGCCGCCGAGTTATCGAAATACCAAGCATGGAAGCGCTTAGTCATTATAAAGAAAACAAAAAGAAATTATTCATGGAAAATCCATTTTTACAACCTTATAATACTCCTCATGGAACCGTTCCGTTTAATAAAATAGCTCTGGCTCATTACGAACCGGCTATCCGTGAAGGAATAAATCAGGAAGATGAAGAAATAAATGCTATTGTTACGAACTCGGAAAAGCCGACATTCGACAATACAATATTGGCACTGGAGCAGTCGGGTGAACTGTTGGAACGAGTTACTACAGTGATGTTTAACCTGATGAGTGCTGAAACATGTGATGAGCTGGAAGCAATCGCTGAAAAAATGATGCCTTTACTTTCTGAACATAGCAACAATATTAGCTTGAATGAAGATTTATTCAAGCGCATCAAGGCTGTTTACGATGAAAGAAATACACTGGAACTTACAGACGAAGAACGACGACTGCTGGAAAAAACTTACGATGGGTTTGTCCGCAATGGTGCTAACCTGTCGAAAAAAGATAAAGCAACATTCCGAAAAATCAGCACGGAACTGAGTACACTGACGCTTCGCTTTTCACAAAATCATTTAAAGGAAACGAATAACTACGAACTCATACTTAACTCGGAAGAACAATTGAAAGGGCTTCCGGAAAGTGCCATAGAAGCAGCCGCACATACGGCTAAAGAGAAAGGCAAGTTCGGATGGGTTATCACCTTACAGGCACCCAGCTATGTACCTTTTATGAAATATTGTGATGACCGTAATTTGCGACGGGAGCTTTACATGGCTTACAACACGCAGTGCATGCACGATAATGAACAGAATAATCAGGAAATTGTAAAACAACTGGTAAACTTACGTATGCAACTTGCCCAGTTGCTCGGTTTCAAGGATTATGCAGACTACGCACTGCGTAAACGCATGGCAGAAAACAGCGACAATGTATACCGGCTACTCAATCAGCTCTTAGAAGCATATACTCCGACTGCCCACAAAGAGGTAGCCGAAGTGGAGGCTCTTGCCAGGAAGTTGGAAGGTGATGATTTCAAACTGATGCCGTGGGATTTCTCATACTACTCAGAAAAGCTGAAGAATGAGAAATTCAATTTCGATGAAGAAATACTGCGCCCTTATTTCGAACTTAGCCGTGTGAAAGAAGGAGTTTTCGGACTTGCAACACGCTTGTACGGCATCTCATTCAAGGAAAATAAAAACATTCCGGTTTATCACCCGGATGTGCAAGCGTATGAAGTATACGATAAAGACGGTAGTTACCTGGCTGTACTTTATACGGACTTTCATCCTCGTGCCGGCAAACGTTCGGGAGCCTGGATGACAAGCTACAAGGAACAATGGATAGAAGCCGATGGCACCAATAGTCGTCCTCATGTTTCCGTAACCATGAACTTTACCAAACCGACACCTGATAAGCCAGCACTGCTGACATTCTCGGAAGTCAATACTTTTCTTCATGAATTCGGGCATGCACTTCATGGCATATTTGCCAATACTCGGTTTAAAAGTATGAGCGGAACAAATGTTTATTGGGATTTTGTAGAGCTTCCATCGCAAATTATGGAAAACTTTGCAATTGAAAAAGATTTTCTTAATACATTTGCACGTCACTACCAGACAAATGGACCTATTCCAGAGGAATTATTGCAACGCATTATAGATGCATCCAACTTCAATGTTGCCTATGCATGCTTGCGACAAATAAGTTTCGGGCTGCTTGATATGGCTTGGTACACCCGAAAAGAGACCTTCGAAGGGGACGTTCGTAAATATGAACACGAAGCGTGGAAACGTACGCAATTATTACCTCAGATAGAAGACACTTGTATGACGGTTCAATTCGGGCATATTATGTCGGGAGGATATTCGGCTGGATATTACAGTTACAAGTGGGCTGAAGTGCTTGATGCAGATGCATTCTCTGTTTTCAAGGAAAAAGGTATCTTCAACCAAACAGTGGCACAATCTTTCCGCGACAATATTCTGTCGAAGGGAGGAACAGAACATCCCATGGTGCTCTACAAACGCTTCCGAGGACAAGAGCCGACGATTGATGCTTTATTAAAACGAAATGGTATAAGATGAAACAAAAATTAAAAACATACGGAGTCTGTATATTATTGCTTGCCTTGCCTTTCTTGTTTGCAGGCTGCAATCAGGAAGATGACATCAACGAGATCTTTGTAAGCGGACAGTGGCAACTGGTAAATTACTATACAGGAATAGACTGGAACAACTATAATGCCAACGCACAGCCAACATATACAAAACCGGAGGACTTGAAAGTTATCAATAAATTTAGTATAACATTTGGTGAAGACGGTACGGTGCAAGGCAGCATAGAAAACGGTACTTATACAGGAAAATGGCAAGCCGATCCTAAAAGCCGGTCCATCACAATTACACGAATAGAGTGCAGTGTCAGCTCGTCTGGTAAGAATAAAGAATTTATAGATAGATTGAAGAACGTACAATTCTACCAAGGTGACAACATAATGTTGCGCCTTGCTCCGAATGAACGTACTACTTGTATGCAATTTAGACATTAATATATATGGAAAATACAGAGAACAAACAAGAAATACTCGATAAGCGCTACATGCGAATGGCTACTATCTGGGCAGAAAACTCTTATTGCAACCGGCGGAAGGTGGGAGCGCTGATTGTAAAAAATAAAATGATTATTTCCGACGGATACAATGGTACTCCAGCCGGATTTGAAAATGTTTGCGAAGATGAACATAGCATAACCAAGCCTTATGTTCTCCACGCAGAAGCCAATGCCATCACCAAAATAGCAAGATCGAACAATAGCAGCGAAGGTGCCACGCTTTATGTCACGGCATCTCCCTGCATAGAGTGTGCAAAACTGATTATTCAGGCGGGCATAAAGCGTGTGGTTTTTGCCGAAAAATATCGGCTGGAAGACGGTCTGGAACTCCTAAAACGTGCGAATATAGAACTGGTTTATTTAACTTCTAACGAATAAAGATATATGAGCAACAATAAAAATCGATTAATGCCTTTCTTGATGGCTATTTGTCTGGTAGCAGGTATCTTGATAGGAACATTTTATACAAATCATTTTTCCGGCAACAAATTGGGTATTATCAATACATCTTCCAATAAGTTGAATGCTTTGTTGCACATTATCGACGAGCAATATGTAGATACTGTCAATATGTTTAATCTGGTGGAGGAGGCCATGCCGCAGATTCTTGCAGAGCTGGACCCCCACTCTTCTTATATTCCGGCCAAAGATCTTGAGGCTGTAAATTCAGACCTGAAAGGAAGTTTCAGTGGTATCGGAGTCCAGTTTACTATACAAGATGATACAATTCATATCAACAGTGTCATTCAGGGTGGACCGTCAGAAAAAGTAGGGTTACTGGCCGGCGACCGTATCGTGGAAGTAGATGACTCTGCTTTCGTTGGTAAAATAGTAACCAATGCAGAAGCCATGCGTCGCCTGAAAGGAGAAAAAGGAAGCAAAGTAAAACTGGGTATTTACCGTCCGGGAGAAAAAGAGCTATTACATTTTACGGTAATACGTGGAGATATTCCTGTAAAGAGTATTGATGCCGCATACATGATTAATGATAAATTCGGATATGTAAAAGTTAATAAATTTGGCGAAACAACTTATCCGGAATTGCTTGTTGCACTGGCAAAACTGTCACAAGCTAACTGCAAAGGAATGATTATAGACCTTCGTGGAAATACGGGAGGATATATGGCAGCAGCAATCCAAATGGTAAACGAATTTTTGCCAAACAACAAACTGATTGTCTATACCGAAGGTAGAAAATCTCCTCGTGAAAATTACACATCAAATGGAACAGGAAGTAGTCAGACGATGCCGCTTATCGTGCTGATGGATGAAGGCTCTGCCTCTGCAAGTGAAATTTTTGCAGGAGCTATTCAAGATAACGACCGTGGTACAATTATCGGTCGCCGTTCTTTTGGTAAAGGTCTGGTTCAACAACCAATCGAATTTAGCGACGGTTCTGCTATCCGACTGACAATTGCACGTTATTATACTCCTTCGGGACGTTGCATACAGAAACCTTACGAAAAAGGTAATGATGCTGAATATGAAATGGATATCATTACACGATACGAACATGGGGAATTCTTCTCGGCCGACAGCATCAAGCAGAACATTAAGGAAATATATCATACAAGTCTGGGACGTACTGTCTATGGAGGTGGAGGTATTATGCCGGATATCTTTGTTCCACAGGATACTACGGGAATGACATCTTATTACCGAATGGCTGCAACACGTGGATTGATTGTCCGATACACGCTCGACTATACCGACAAAAATCGCAGCAAACTTCAGGAATATGATACGCCACAGAAAATGGAAACTTATCTAAAAACGCAAAACTTGCTTGAGAAATTTGCAGAATATGCAGAAGGAAAAGGATTGAAACGCCGTAATATTCTGATGTATAAATCGAAGAAGTTGTTTGAAGAGAGTCTTTATGGCAACATCATTTACAATATGTTGGGAATGGAAGCATATATTACTTATTCAAACCAAACAGATACAACAGTACAAAAGGCACTTGAAGTTTTGGAAAATGGAGAATCGTTTCCCAAAGCTCCTGAAGCAGAAATCAAAAAATAATAGTTTCCTTTTATAGGGAATCTATAAAAAATAAAGGCACACAATGAATTTTTCTATTTTATTCCTTGTGTGCCTTCTTTATTACTACTTATAACAAAAAAATCTGAAGTCTATGGAAAAAGAAGAAAAACGCTTACTTCGACGCTACATTGCAAATAAAAAGGAAACTTATACCAAAGATAAGTTATTGGAATACTCCTTATCACTATTGGACAGCTTAGAGAAACATCCGGTCTTTATTCAAGCTGATACGATTTTATTATATTATTCTCTACCAGATGAAGTACAGACGCACGAGTTTGTAGACAAATGGAGTAAGAATAAGCATATCATTCTTCCAGTAGTAAAGGGAGAAGAACTCGAATTACGACGCTATACGGGTAAGCAAGATTTACAGAAAGGAAGTTACGGCATTGAAGAACCGCAAGGCGAAGTATTTACAGATTATGAAAATATCGATTTGGCCATTATACCCGGAGTAGCATTCGATATGCAAGGAAACCGTCTGGGACGAGGAAAAGGATACTACGACCGATTATTAAAGCAACTCAACGCTTACAAGATAGGTATCTGTTTTCATTTTCAAATCTGCGACCAAATTCCAACAGAAGCATTCGATAAATCAATGGATGAAATTTGGAGTGAACAAACCCACTTCACTCCATCCAGGTGAATAGCGGTTCAAATAAAAGAGGAATCAACGAAATATGATGTTCACGATAACTTGTGATCCGACCTGCGCATTTAAGTTGCGCACCAGTAACTGACGGCTCATCATCAGCTCTTGCCGAAGTACCGAAGAGGATAAGTGCACATAAAGTACTTGATTCTTGATATATAAATTTGTCGTATACCGAGATATGGTTTCTCCCACGACATCCTTCCAGGCATCAACCAACCGGTATTCATTCAACGGGGTTTCCAGTCCCTCCTGCCTGAGCAGCCTGCGTATTACATCACCAACCTGTTCTGTATTATCTCGTTTCATACCTCCTCCTCACTGTGGCGCTCGGAAACCTCCCCATCTTCCACTTCAAATAGTTTATAATCTCCTTTTATTTTTCGTAAAATCTTATCCAGATGATCCCTGTTTGTATCAGTTACAAATATCTGTCCAAAACTATCTCCTGCCACCAGCTTCACAATCTGCTCTACACGTGAAGCATCCAGCTTGTCAAAGATATCATCCAACAGAACAATCGGCGTTGTACGACTTCCTGTCCGCTTCAGGAACTCAAATTGAGCAAGCTTCAAAGCAATCAGATAGGTCTTGTTCTGCCCCTGAGAACCTTCCCGCTTGATAGGAAAATCACCTAACTGCATAATCAAATCATCCTTATGTATGCCACGGGTAGAGTACCCTAAGATACGATCACGCTGCCGGGTACCTTTCAACTGTTCCAAAAGATCACCCTCAGCTGCATGCGATTCATACATAAGACTAACCTGTTCTCTGTCTTGAGAAATATATGAATAATACGACTGAAACACAGGTATAAACTCATCAATAAACTCTTTTCGCTTACGATACACCGTTTCACCGGCAACAGCCATCATTTCCTCCCATACCAGCATCAGCTCCTCTTCTGGCTCCATATCTGCCTTAAGCAATGAATTACGCTGAAGAAGTGCTTTGTTGTAACGTATCAATGCATCCAAATACTCACGGTCAAACTGAGAAATGACAACGTCCATAAAGCGCCGACGTTCCTCACTTCCACCGGCAATTAACCAAGAATCGGCAGGTGAAACCATGACAAGTGGAATCAGACCTATATGGTCGGACAAACGTGAATATTCTTTCTTATTCCGCTTGAATTGTTTTTTCTGACGACGTTTTAAGCCACAATATACTTCTTCAGGTTCTCCGTCGTCAGTCTCATAAAATCCTTGTATCACAAAAAAGTCACAATCATGCAAAATGTTCTGCGAATCAATGGCATTGGTCGCACTTTTGCAAAACGACAAGTAATAAACAGCATCCAGCAAATTGGTCTTTCCCATTCCGTTTTTGCCAATGATACAGTTCATTTTATGAGAAAAAGCAAGCTCCACCTGCTCCAGATTTTTGTAATTTAATATAGAGATGCGTTTAAGCCACATAGTCAAAACCTTATTTTCAGCTTACAAAATTAACAATAAAAGCATGACGGATAAAAAAACATGCTCTCAAATTTCATTTATAAATATAAATAAACTACTTTTGCTGACCGAAATGTAAACATATCAAATAATAACAGAGAAATAATAAAAAAATAATTAAATAAAATGGCAGAACAAAAACACACTCATGACCCTTTGAATGTAGACGAAGCGTTGAGTACTTCCGAAGCATTCCTTTTCAAGTACAAAAACCTGTTGGTTGGTATTGTAGTAGCTATTGTTGTCATCGTATGCGGAACATTGGCCTACAAACATTTTATCGGCGAACCTAAAGAGTTGAAGGCTTCTGAAGCTCTCTTCAAGGGCGAACAATATTTCGGCAATGACAACTACGAAGTTGCACTGAAAGGTGACAGCCTCGGTTATGCCGGTTTCTTAAAGATTGCAGATGAGTTCAGCGGAACAGACGCTGGTAACTTGGCAAATGCTTATGCAGGTATCTGCTATGCACAACTCGGCAAATACGAAGAAGCTACTAAATATTTAGATAAATTTAGTGCAGACGATTATATGGTTGCTCCAGCTGTTATGGGTACAATGGGTAATTGCTACGCACAAATGGGACAACTTGACAAAGCTGCTGCAACTTTGCTGAAAGCAGCAGATAAAGCAAACAGTACAACTTTAAGTCCTATCTATTTGCTTCAGGCTGGCCAGATACTGGAAAAGCAGGGTAAAAATGCAGAAGCTGTAGAAGCTTACAAGCAAATTAAAACTAAATATGCAAATTCTTATCAAGCAATGGACATCGACAAATACATCGATCGCGCCTCTATTAAATAAGATTAGCTTATTACATATATAATATAAGGTATTGTCATTCGGAGCAAAGCGAAGAATCTCGGATACATCAACGTGGATGCTCATGAGATTCAGACTTTACTCCGAATGATTTTTTATTTAGAATTCTTAATTTAATCATTTAATTGTATAATCATTATGGCAACCGCTTATCATAACCTTTCCGATTACGATTTCAATTCTGTCCCCGATGCTTCTCAGATGCGTTTTGGCATTGTAGTATCCGAATGGAATAGCAATATCACCGGAGCATTACTTTCCGGTGCAGTACAGACATTAAAAAAACATGGAGCTAAAGACGAAAACATCCTGGTTCAAACTGTACCGGGAAGTTTCGAGCTGACTTTTGGCTCCGCACAAATGATAAAAAGTGGAAAAGTTGACGCAGTAATAGCACTGGGATGTGTAGTACGTGGAGATACTCCCCATTTTGACTATGTTTGTGCTGGGGCAACTCAAGGAATTACTCAATTGAATGCAACTACCGATACACCAGTTATTTACGGATTGATAACTACCAACAATATGGAACAAGCCGAAGAAAGAGCTGGAGGAAAATTAGGTAACAAAGGTGACGAATGTGCAATTACTGCAATAAAAATGATCGATTTTGCTTGCAGATTAAAAAAATAGTTGTACCTTTGCATCGCAATTGAGAAAAACACTAACCAATCAGTTGCGAAAGGGCAAATACCAGAGTGGCCAAATGGGGCAGACTGTAAATCTGCTGGCTTACGCCTTCGGTGGTTCGAATCCATCTTTGCCCACTAAAATTGCGGAAGTAGCTCAGTCGATAGAGCATTAGCCTTCCAAGCTGAGGGTCGCGGGTTTGAGTCCCGTCTTCCGCTCTTTGAAAATATTATTGAAAACGTTGGGCAAATACCAGAGTGGCCAAATGGGGCAGACTGTAAATCTGCTGGCTTACGCCTTCGGTGGTTCGAATCCATCTTTGCCCACTAAAATTGCGGAAGTAG
>NZ_DBMACV010000038.1:0-31808 GCF_057861905.1 Phocaeicola sp.
AAATTCTCAGGAGAAATAGGAGGCATTATGACAAAATACCTTCATCTCTTGGAAGAACAAAGACTATCTCCTAAAACGATAGATGGCTACGAACATGTGTTTAGTTATTTTCTCAGGCATTTGTCTTTGAGGAATGTATTCCGCATCTCAGATATAGGTGAGGATGATGTGCTAACTTTTATATCTTCCAGCCAAAACAGTAAACAAAGAGTATTGGCAACGATGCGTGCATTTTGTCATTACCTGTACGAACAAAAGCTTATCAATAAGAATATTGATTATGTGATAGGAAGAAACCGTTATCTTGTAAAAGAAAAACTACCGTCAACATACACTTGTGAAGAAGTCTTGCAAATAGAATCTTCGGTAAATCAATCCACTCCTGTAGGAAAACGAGATTATGCCATGCTCCTATTAGCGACACGGTTAGGACTACGTTCCTCCGATATTGCCGGATTACAATTCAGTAATTTAGATTGGGATAGAAACATTATCCGCCTGATACAGTACAAGACTAAACGTGAAATAGAATTACCGCTCTTAAAGGATGTGGGAGAAGCTATCATCAATTATGTGAGATATGGCAGACCGAGTTCTTCTTCCAAACAGATATTCCTATCCTCTTTAGCCCCATATAATCCTGTGAATGGGGCGGTAGTTTCCTTATCGGTCAGAAAGATTATCTGTCATTCAAGAATAGATACACGGGATAGAAAAAAAGGCCCTCACGCAATGAGACATACTTTAGCCAGCCAGCTATTGCGTAATGGCGTATCACTGCCCGTCATTTCTGAAACATTGGGACACAAAACTACACAAACGACAATGAGCTATCTTCGGATAGACATTGATGGTTTGATGAAATGTGTCCTTGAAGTCCCGGATGTCCCATCCGATTTCTACACACAGAAAGGAGGTTTGTTCTATGTCTGAACAATTCATATATCAAAGCGTGTTCGCTCCTTATTTTAAGGATTTTCTTGCGATGAAAGAGAGTCAGGTTTCCGACATTGGACGGATAAAGTGGATGCTCTTGGAGTTTGACAAGTTCTTCGTTAATAGCAACATCAGGGATGTGTTCATAACTAAAAGCATGATTGATGCATGGAAGTGCACCCGCATACATGATAAAAAGAAAACCCTCTATGACAAGGTGTCCATGTTCCGGCAGTTTTGCCTATACTTATGCCACATAGGAAAAGAATGCTATGTACCCAAGTTACCAAAGAAGGAATATTCGGATTTTACTCCTTATGTGTTTACCCGTGGGCAGATACAGGACATATTTGAAACCTGTGACAAGCAAAGGATGTATAGTCATAATATATATTGTAATCTTTTTGCATTACCTACTTTATATAGAATTTTATATGCTACAGGGATTAGAATCGGAGAAGCCATATCCATTAGGAACCGGGATGTTGATTTGAGAAGGAATTGCATCATTATTCGGAAGACAAAGAACAAGATGGAAAGGCTTATTCCTTTAAGCGGCTCCCTGTCCAAGGTTCTACAACAGTATTTGGAATATCGCAACAAGATACCCTTGCCAGATGTTGATGCCCCGGACAAGTTCCTGTTAATATCTCCGTCAGGACGACCGTTGTCTTCTTGCACAGTTTTGAGCGGTTTCAAGAAAGTGTTGGAAAAATGCAATATACCCTGTTCAAGCAACCGTTCCGGCGGAGCCTGCATACATAGTCTCAGACATACTTTTGCCGTCCATTCCCTTGCAAAGATGGTGCAAGAAGGAATGGACATATATTGTGCGCTTCCCCTTTTGTCGGTCTTCTTGGGGCATAAGACGTTGAAAGGGACTGAAACCTACGTACGCCTGACACAAGATATGTTTCCCGATATTTTATTGAAACAAACTACCATAACACGGTTTGTATATCCTGAAATGAACGTAATAACAGATTCAAACATATAGGCTTATGAGAACAACAGATTTTGCAAAGCATTTAACGGCCTTTTTCACAGAGTACCTTATTGGAGAAAGGGGCGTAAGCCCTAATACCATACGGTCATACAGCGAATCATTTAGCTTGCTGTTAAACTTTTTGGACGAACAGGCAAACATAAAGGCTGATAATCTTAGATTGGAACATATTACCAGAAAAACGGTTTTAAACTTCCTTGATTGGTTACAAGACACGAAAAAATCAAGTAACGCGACAAGAAATCAAAGATTGGCGGCTTTACGTTCTTTTTGTACGTATATGCAATATGAGGATGTAAAGCGTCTGGAACAATGGCAAGAGATATTATCCATCAAGGTAAAAACACATGAAAAAAGAAGTGTCAATTATCTCAGCATAGATGGTATTAGGCTTTTATTGGCACAAATACCAATCAACACGAAAAAAGGACGGCGGGACTTAGCTTTGATATCCCTGCTCTATGATAGTGGAGCCAGAGTACAAGAATTAATAGACTTGACGCCCGCATCTTTGAAATTGGAAAAGCCTTGTCATGTCACCTTATTTGGTAAAGGACGCAAAAAAAGAATTGTCCCTTTACAAGACGAACAAGTGAATTTGTTACGCAGTTATATGGAAGAGAATCGTTTAGACCTGTCCGGTTTTAATCAAAGACCTCTTTTCTTTAACAGTTGTGGCAGAAAGCTGACAAACTCTGGCATATCTTATATCTTGAACAATTATATTAATCACGCCCGAATACAAAATCCGGAACTTATACCGGAAAAAATAAGCCCGCATACTTTACGGCACAGTAAAGCTATGCACTTGTTACAAGCTGGTGTAAATTTGGTCTATATTCGTGATATTTTAGGACATATATCTATACAAACGACTGAAATATATGCTCGGGCTGATTCTAAACAAAAAAGAGAAGCCTTGGAATCAGCTTATGTTAATATGATACCAAACGATATAACAGAATGTTCGTGGGAAAAAGACCAAGAACTTAAGATCTGGTTAAAAAATCTCTCCAAGTAGAAGTTTTGCATACTTATTGAAATCAATATATGTCGTAAAGAATGTTATCTACACTTATTGGTTTGATAAAATCATTTAAATTGCATAGATAACATTCTTTTTTAACAATATTATTTTCTTCTGAATATCCTATTAGTTTGTTCTATTAACATTTGTTGATGCTGGAACAAATCTATCAATCTACGCATATTCATGTAAAAATCTTCGTCAACAAATTTCTTTTCATTCCTATATATCTCCAATAAATCTCGTATTTGCATTATCCGATGCTTCAACTCCATAGTAATATGACGTTGCTCTTCAACTAAATTTCGGTCTTTTTCGGATATCTCCTTATCAATTCGCTCTCTTATAATAAATTCTATATACTCTGGAGGAAAAAGAACTTCAGGAGAACGTAACAATTTTTGATTCGTCCTTGATAGCTCTAAAATTTCTTCTAACATTTCATTCCTAAAACTTTTGTCTGTTGAAGGTTTTTCCTCCTCTGAAGATTCCCCTTTTATCGCATCTAAAGAATCTTTCAAATTGGGCCACCACACATCAAAAGTCTTTGATAATAAATCTTCTTTTAATCCAGAATCCCCACAAGCTTTATTTAATGTAAGTAACAACTTTTTTACATCATCTTTGTCGAAAATTGTAGATTGAAATTGCAATATTGGCCCCTTTACTTCGGCTCTTTTCAAATCAAAAATAAAAGAAGGTGTGTCAAAATGCACACCTTCTGTTTTTTACGCACAAAGCCCCGACTTTCACAAGCTGGGGCTTTGTTATTACCTAAAGATTTTGTATATTTGTTTAATTTTTGATAGAGGGTGCATAAACCCTTTGTATGCAACTAATATATGAAAACTATGAATATCAAGATTCGACTGATCATTATGAACTTCCTGCAGTTTGCTGTATGGGGAGCTTATCTTACGTCTATGGGTACTTATCTGACCAAAATTGGTCTGGGTAGCCATATTGGAATATTTTATGCCATGCAGGGTATCGTTTCGCTGTTTATGCCGGCCATACTGGGTATCATTGCCGACCGTTGGGTTCCGGCGCAGCGTTTGCTGGGGTTGAGCCATCTGCTTGCCGCCCTGTTTATGGTAGGAGCGGGATATTACGGAATGACGGCAGGCGATGCTGTTTCGTTTCCGGTACTGTTTGCGTTTTATTCCATGAGTGTTGCATTTTATATGCCTACGCTTGCGCTGTCAAACTCTGTGGCATATACGGCGCTCGACAAGGTAGGACTGGATACCATCAAGGCATTTCCTCCGATTCGTACATGTGGAACAATCGGATTTATCTGTTCCATGTGGCTGGTCGACTTGTTTAAATTTCAGGATAACTACATGCAGTTCTTTACATGTGCTGCTTGGGGTGTTATTCTGGCAGTATATGCCAACACCTTGCCTCAGTGTCCGGTCAGCCGTGGCGGAGACGGACAGCGGAAATCGCTGGTTGAGGCTTTGGGACTGAAGGCTTTCTTGCTGTTCCGTGAGCGTAAGATGGCTATTTTCTTTATTTTTTCGATGCTGCTGGGCGTTTCTTTGCAGATAACCAACGGCTTTGCCAATCCGTTTATCACCAGTTTCGGTTCGATACCTGAATATGCCGATACTTTTGGCGTGCAGCATGCCAATCTGCTGATTTCGCTTTCTCAGATAAGCGAAACGTGCTGTATCTTGCTGATTCCTTTCTTCCTGGGACGTTTCGGCATTAAAAAGGTTATGCTGATTGCCATGATTGCATGGGTATTGCGCTTCGGACTCTTCGGACTTGGTAATCCGGGATCGGGAGTATGGATGTTTATTCTTTCCATGATTGTATATGGTGTGGCATTCGACTTCTTCAATGTTTCGGGTTCGCTGTATGTTGATAAGGAAACGGATATAACCGTACGTTCCAGCGCGCAGGGATTGTTTATCATAATGACTAACGGACTGGGAGCTACAATTGGAACTTTGAGTGCTCAGTGGGTGGTCAATCAGTTTGTCGACTTCGGCAGTACCGAACCGCAAGTTGCCGGATGGAGCCATGCGTGGTTTATCTTTGCAGCCTATGCGCTGGTAGTGGCTATTATGTTCAGCATTGTTTTTAAATATAAACATGAAGTTCCTGAAAAATGAATGAGATAGAAATAAAAGTTTTGGATATGTCTGCGGTACTCAAGCCTTCGGACTCCTTTGCACTGGTGCTCGAAGAACTTGGCGGACACTTCCGCAAGCTGGCTCTGATTATAGGGAAGCAGGAAGCGCAGGCTATCAAGATGGGGCAGATGTCGTACACTCCTCCGCGTCCGTTTACGCACGATTTGATGCTGGCTGTAATGAAGGAAGGCGGACTGACGCCGGTCAAAGGGCTGATTTATGAGGTGAAAGACGGTATCTATAGCTCGTACTTGTATGTGCAACGCGAAGACGGAACGGAATTTCAGGTGGACGCCCGGACTACGGATGTCATATCTCTGGCACTCCGAAAGAAGTTTCCGCTGTATGTCTATGAAGATATTCTGGAAAAAGAGCAGTTGCGCAATATTTCTCCCGACGGCTCAACATATACGGTTTCGGTCAATACCATCGATTTGGAATCGCTGAAAAAGGCGATGGCAGAGGCGGTAGAGCAAGAGGACTACGAACGTGCATCGCAACTGCGCGATGAAATCAGAAAACGTGAGGGCAAAGGAAAGAATACAAATCAACCATAATAATAGAAAGATATGCATGTTTTTTATACTCCGGACATCGCTGTAAATCCGGAACTTCCTGAAGAGGAAGCCGGACATTGCCTGCGTGTATTGCGCCTGACGGTAGGCGACGAGGTGATGCTGACCGATGGTAAGGGATATTTCTACCGGGCTGTTATCAGTGCGGCAACCGGCAAACGCTGTCAGGTGAAAGTAACGGAAACCATTCCTCAGGAACCTTTCTGGAAGGGGCATCTTCATCTGGCTATGGCGCCTACGAAGAATATGGATCGTATAGAGTGGTTCGTGGAGAAAGCTACCGAAATCGGATTTGACGAGCTTAGTTTCTTGAACTGCCGGTACTCGGAACGCAAGGTCATAAAAACTGAACGTATAGAGAAAATTGTAGTTTCGGCAGTAAAGCAGTCGCTCAAGGCACGGAAACCGATTGTCAACGAAATGGAAGATTTCGGGCGTTTCATGCAGCGGGAATTCAGCGGGCAGAAGTTTATCGCTCACTGTTACGAGGGAGAAAAGCCCTTGCTGAAGGATGTGCTGAAGCCGGGTGAGGATGCTGTCGTGCTGATTGGTCCCGAAGGAGATTTCAGCCGTGAGGAAGTCGAAAAGGCAGAATTGCTGGGATTCCAGCCCGTCAGTCTGGGTAAATCGCGCCTGCGGACGGAAACGGCGGCACTGGTGGCGGTACATACTATGAATTTGTTTAATAGTTAACATACGAAGATTATGAATCGGAACGTATTAATTGGCTGCCTGCTGGCGACGGTTATGCTGCTGGCATCGTGCAGCAAGAAAAATGTTTATGAAAATGTTCTTCCGAAGGATGCAGCAGTAGTGGTGTCGGTCGACCTGGTGTCGATGGCCGATAAAAGCGGACTGAGTAGTGATAAAGGAGCACCGGTGGTTGCACGGTTGAGCAATGCATTGAAAAGCGGGGCAGAAGGTGCCGGTGAACTTATAGACAAGGTGACAAAGGATCCTTCGGAAAGCGGACTTGACCTGACGGAAAAGGTATATTATTTTGTCGGGTCGGGCGGTGTGTCTACAGGACTGGTCATGCGTGTGTCGGATGATGGAAAACTGGAAGACTTGCTGAAAGCTTTGCACGACCAGCAGGTATGCGAAAAGCCTGTGGAAGCTGACGGTTGTATGTGGACGGCAATGGGTAATGTATTGGTTGCATATACGGATGATGCCTTCCTTGCTATGCTCGACCTGAAGGGAGGACAGGCAAAAGATATGCTTCATTCGGCTTCGATGTTGCTCCGTCAAACTGAAAAAGACGGTTTTGCTGCGACTTCCGACTTTCAGCATATGAAGGAAACGAAGGGGGATATTGTACTGTTGACTTCCCTCGACTGGATTCCAAGCGAGTATGTAGCTCCTCTTACAATGGGAACTTCTGCCAGCATGAATTTGAAGGATGTAAAATACCTTTCGGCTGTGAACTTTGAAAAAGGGAAGGTTGTAATGGATGTGAAGGACATGACGACGGATAAGCTGGTGAATGCGATGACGGAAAAACAGTTGCAGGCTACCAATCCGGTGAAAGGAACTTATCTGGATGCTTTCCCTGCCAATACATTCTTCTGGATGACCGGGAATATGGATGGTGGAAAAATATACGATTTGTTGTGTGAAAATGCAACGGTCCGCCAGCAGTTCGAGAGCTCCATCATGCCGATTGATTTCAAGGCTATTTTCAGTTCCATCAAAGGCGATATGGCTGTTGCTCTGACGAATCCTTTGCAGAACGGGTTCATCGCCTATGCTGATGTGACAAACAGTGAGTTCTTGCAGACATTCGAGGACTTGAAGCCGCTTTTGGCTATGACCAACGGACAAATGCAGCTGTTGAACCGTGGTGCCAACGATTATGAATTCCGTATGCAGGACGGTCAGATGCTGGGAATGCGTCCGGGTGTTGTAAGTTTCTGGTTCGGCGTGAGAAACAATCGCCTGTATTTTACCAATGATGCCAATCTGGTGGATGCACGGGTTTCGGGCTTGTCACTGAGAGATTGTGCGTGGGGCAAGAAAGTGGCTGGCAAGAGATGTTTTGTCGGAATGAATTTCGCATCGGTTACAGCTCAGGCAAAGCAGTTGCTTGGCAGCAATAATCAGTATGCTTCGGCTGTCGGTGCATTGGGTTGTCTGGATTATATGACAATAGAGTCGGCCGACTGTAAGTCTGCTCATCTGGAGCTTGTAACAACCGATAAGGATAAAAATATCCTTCAGTCCTTGCTGGAGGCTTTTAATTAAGGAAGAATGGAAACAATAGAATTACAACAAACTCTGCCGGAAGTGTTTTCCGGCAGAGATAGCATTATCTCTGATGTGTGGCATCGTCAGGTCGCATTTCAGCGGGGGAAGACTTATCTGGTGGAAGCCGTTTCGGGTACGGGTAAGTCTTCCCTCTGTAGTTTTATCTACGGGTATCGAAAGGATTATCAGGGTATCATTTGCTTTGACGGGGAGAATGTGAAAAACTATCCGGTCAGTCGTTGGGTGGAAATCAGAAAGCGCTCGCTGAGTATGTTGTTTCAGGAGTTGCGCCTTTTCCCGGAACTTACCGCATGGGAGAATATACAGTTGAAAAATTCTCTGACGGGGCATTGTAAGCGTAATCAGGTGGAGGAGTGGTTCTCGCGCCTGGGCATAGCCGACAAATGGAACCAGCGGATTGGAAAAATGTCTTTCGGGCAGCAGCAGCGAGTTGCCTTTGTCCGCGCATTGTGTCAGCCTTTCGATTTTATTTTTCTGGACGAGCCTGTCAGCCATTTGGATGACGGAAACGGAAAGGTGATGGCTGAGATTTTGCAGGAAGAAGCTGGCAAGCAGGGAGCAGGTATAATCGTTACATCTATCGGAAAGCATCTTCCGCTGAACTACGACAGGGTACTTTCTTTATAAACATGGAGTTATGGTTTGGAAATTATTAAGACAACATATCAGTGTGTCGCAACTGGCTGGATTTTTCCTTGCCAATTTGTGTGGCATGATTATCGTTTTGCTGGGTATACAGTTCTATCGGGATGTATTGCCCGTGTTTACTCAGGGAGATAGCTTTATTAAAAAAGATTTTGTAATCCTTAGTAAGAAGGTTAGTACGCTGGGAGCTATTGTGGGAAAGAGCAGTACTTTCTCAGCAGGTGATATCGCAGAAATAGAGGAACAGCCGTTTACCAAGAACGTAGGACGTTTTCTTCCGTCGCAATTTAAGGTCTCTGCCGGTATGGGAATGCAGGGAATACGCATGTCTACCGATATGTTTTTCGAGTCTGTGCCCGATGAGTTTGTTGATGTGAAATTGGATAAATGGAAGTTTGATCCGTCGTCGGATGTGGTGCCTATCATTATCCCGCGTAATTACCTGAACTTGTATAATTTCGGCTTTGCGCAGAGCCGGAATCTTCCTCAGCTTTCGGAAGGTGTCATGGGAATGGTGAACTTGGATATCCGTATTATGGGTAACGGTCAGGTAAAGCAGTTGAAGGGAAATATCGTGGGCTTTTCGAATAGGCTGAATACAATTCTGGTACCGGAAACGTTTATTAACTGGGCAAATGCCGCCTATGGAACCGGGGAGAAGGTTGAGCCTTCACGCCTGATTGTGGAGGTGAATAATCCGACGGATGAACGGATTGCCAAATTCTTCCAGCAAAAGGGATATGAAACTGAAGGAAACAGCCTTGATGCCGGTAAGGCAAGTTGGTTTCTGAAGGTGGTGATTGGCATAGTATTGTCGGTAGGACTGCTTATCAGTGTACTTTCGTTCTACATATTGATATTGAGTATCTATCTGTTGTTGCAGAAAAATTCTACGAAGCTGGAAAACTTATTGTTGATAGGTTACAGCCCTGCACGTGTAGCACGCCCATATCAGTTACTGACCATTGTATTGAATCTTGTTGTGCTGGCGTTGGGAATTGTAGCGGTAATGGTTGTTCGTTCGCTTTATCTGGATACTGTCATGAATTTATACCCTGATGCCGGAAGTGGCAGTGTGCTTCCTGCTGTCGTGACGGGTGTTATAATCTTTATAGGAGTATCGGCTTTGAATATTTTAATCATACGTCGCAAGATAAATGCTATCTGGCTGAGAAAATAAGAGGGAGGAATACAGATGATACAACAAGTAGAATTTACGCTAAAGGCTCGTTCCAGAGGATTTCATCTGATAACAGAAGAAGTGTTGAAGCATCTGCCTGCTTTGCCGGAAACAGGCCTGCTGAATCTCTTTGTGAAGCATACCAGTTGCGCGCTCAGCATCAATGAAAATTATGACCCTTCAGTTCGCGGTGATATGGAACGGATATACAATCGCCTGATACCTGAAAATGAAAGTTATTATCAGCATACAGACGAAGGAAGTGATGATATGCCAAGCCATGCCAAATGCAGCCTGACAGGGGTTTCGCTTACGATTCCTGTGACAAACGGAAGACTGAATCTGGGAACATGGCAGGGAATATATCTCTGCGAGTTCCGGGATTATGGCGGGCCTCGTAAAATTGTTGCAACGCTGATAGGATGAATCCTGTTGCATCTGTGGCGTGGACGAAAATTGCCCGTAGAATAAGTTTTTGCATTTGTAATGAAGTTTTTATGGATATCCCGACAGACTATGTTTTGTCGGGATATCTTTTTTGTGTAATATAGTTCGTTTGTTTACTAATGTCGAGAAAAAAGGAAGGAAAACCAAGCCAGGGTATTATATGTGAACAAATGTTTATAGATGTCTTATAGTGTAAAAAGACCTGTTCAAAATAGCTTGATTTGTGTCAGAAAACATGGTTTTAGGGCTAAAAAATGTTACTTAGGAGTACACTGTTGGCAGATTATTGTATAAATTTGCCATACGGAATAGTTAAACATTAAACTATTGCGAAAAACATAAAAGAGTAGATTTTTCAGGACTACAAAACGAACTTTTAATTATAAAATAAAAGATTAAGCTTATGTCAAAAATCGTTGGACACATTTCGCAGGTAATCGGTCCGGTTGTCGATGTTCGATTCAAATTCGACGGCGTGGATGCGGAGCATGCTTTGCCGAAAATTCACGATGCGATGACGATCAAAAGAAATGATGGTCGTACGTTGGTAGTGGAAGTGCAGCAGCATATCGGTGAAGATACTGTGCGTACCGTAGCAATGGACAGTACGGATGGATTGCAGCGTGGAATGGAAGTCATGCTTACCGGACAGGCTATTACAATGCCTGTTGGTCCTCAAATTAAGGGACGAGTAATGAACGTTGTCGGTGAAACGATAGACGGTATGAAAGAACTGGATAAAACGGGAGGTTTCCCTATCCATCGTGAACCGCCTAAATTTGAAGACCTGGCTACGACACAGGAAGTCCTTTTCACAGGTATTAAGGTTATTGACCTTTTGGAACCTTATCTGAAAGGTGGTAAAATTGGATTGTTTGGTGGTGCGGGCGTTGGAAAAACCGTACTTATCAAGGAGTTGATCAACAATATCGCCAAAAAGCACAACGGTTTCTCTGTTTTTGCCGGCGTAGGAGAACGTACTCGTGAGGGTAACGACTTGCTGCGTGAAATGATTGAGTCTGGAGTTATCCGCTACGGCGATGAGTTCCTGAAGAGTATGGAAGAAGGAAACTGGGACTTGTCGAAGGTGGATTATTCGGAAGTGGAGAAATCACAGGTTGCCATGGTGTTTGGACAGATGAATGAACCTCCTGGTGCACGTCAGTCTGTAGCATTGTCTGGTCTGACTCTTGCAGAATCGTTCCGTGATCGTCAGACAGGTGAGAATGGTCCGCGTGATATCCTTTTCTTTATTGATAATATATTCCGTTTTACTCAGGCAGGTTCTGAAGTTTCGGCTTTGCTGGGACGTATGCCTTCTGCGGTAGGTTATCAGCCAACACTGGCAACAGAAATGGGACAGATGCAGGAACGAATCACTTCTACCAAGAATGGTTCTATTACTTCTGTACAGGCTGTATACGTACCGGCCGATGACTTGACCGACCCGGCTCCGGCTACTACTTTTACGCACTTGGATGCTACTACCGTATTGAGCCGTAAGATTACGGAATTAGGTATTTATCCGGCTGTAGATCCGCTGGAATCTACTTCTCGTATCCTTGATCCGCTGATTGTCGGCAAGGAACATTATGAAACAGCTCAGCGTGTAAAACAGATTCTTCAGCGTAATAAGGAGTTGCAGGATATTATTTCTATTTTGGGTATGGATGAACTTTCGGACGAAGACCGTCTGACTGTAAACCGTGCTCGTCGAGTTCAGCGATTCCTCTCTCAGCCGTTTGCCGTAGCCGAACAGTTTACGGGAGTTCCGGGTGTTATGGTTTCTATAGAAGATACCATCAAGGGATTCAAGATGATTCTGGACGGTGAAGTCGACTATCTGCCTGAACAGGCTTTCCTGAATGTGGGTACCATAGAAGACGCAATCGAAAAAGGAAAGAAATTGCTTGAAGCTGCCAAAGGGTAAAGAAAACTCAACGAATTATGAAAGAAATGCATTTAGTTATCGTTTCCCCCGAGCGTATGTTATTCGACGGGAAAGTATCGCAGGTGACCCTTCCGGGAGAACTGGGAGAGTTTCAGGTACTGGTGAATCACGCACCTATTATTTCGTCACTCGTGGCGGGAAAATTGAGTTATACGTCGGGAACAGAAACTCAGACTTTAGAAGTCGCAGGAGGTTTTGCCGACATAAACAATAACCAGATATCAGTCTGTGTCGAACTTTGAGAAAAGTACGGCGGGCGTAGAACCTAAATGTTTTTGGTAGTTTTCCAATTGAGAAAAACTGCATGATACTATGTTCTTGTTAACCATCAGAAAAAAGTTTATCAGAGAGTTGACTCTTATCGGAGTCGTATTGACAGCTTTAGTGGCTGTAGTGTATCATATATTTATACCAGAACGGTATTTTTTGTGGTTCCCGGCTATTCCGATATTCTTTTATCTGTTTGGTTTGTTTTACATAGAAATGTTTTCGTTCTACTATCGTATGGGACTGGAAAAACTGGTGATGTGTTACTTGTCGTGTAAAGTATTGAAATTCATTTTAAGTGCCTTGATACTGGTTGCTTATGCATTCTTTATCGGACATGAAGTCGTGGCTTTCATGCTGACTTATGTGTTTTTCTTCTTTGCATTTCTGATATTTGAAACTCGCTTTTTCCTCTGGTTTGAAACGAAACTGAAAAATAGTAAAAAAGTAAACAATGAAAAAAATACGGTACATAGCACTGTTTCTGCTTCTGTTGATGGGGACGACGGGAATGCTGATGGCGCAAAATGCTGATTCGACGGCAGTCGCTGCTGCTACTTCTTCCGTAGAAAACAAGGAAGGAGATGTAAATGTGAACGAATTGGTTTTCGGGCATATTGGCGATGCTTATGAATGGCATATAGCTACATTGGGCAATACTGTTGTAAGTATTCCTTTGCCAGTAATTGTGCATAGTAGTACAGGCTGGCATGTATTTTGTTCTTCTCGTCTGGAAGAAGGGGAATATGAAGGACTGTACATTGCACGTGGCGGAGCGTACGACGGTAAAATCGTAGAACGCAATGCTGCTGGTGAAGAGGTCCGTCCGTTGGATATTTCTATTACAAAGAATGTAATGGGATTGTTTATCAACAGTGCAGTACTGCTTATCATCATGATGAGTTGCGTACGCTGGTACAAGAAACATCCGGTTGAGCAAGGAGCTCCCCGTGGTGGTGTAGGTATGATGGAAGCACTGATCCTGATGATATACGATGATGTGATTAAAGGCTGTATCGGTAAGGACTATAAACGATATGCTCCTTATTTGCTGACAGCTTTTTTCTTTGTGCTGGTAAATAATTTGATGGGATTGATTCCTATATTTCCGGGAGGAGCGAATGTGACAGGTAACATTGCCATTACAATGGTGCTGGCGCTTATAACATTTTTGCTCACCAATATTTATGGTACAAAGGAATATTGGAAGGAGATATTCTGGCCGGATGTTCCAACTTGGTTGAAGGCTCCGGTTCCTATGATGCCGTTGATTGAATTCTTTGGTATCTTTACAAAGCCGTTTGCTTTGATGATTCGTCTTTTTGCCAATATCATGGCGGGACATGCTGCTGTATTGAGCTTGATTGCAATTATCTTCATTACAGTGAAAGCGGGTCCTGTTATTAATGGCTCAATGACGGTAGTTGCCGTTGCATTCGGTATATTTATGGATGCATTGGAAATTCTGGTTGCATTCATTCAGGCTTACGTGTTCACCATGTTGTCGGCTGTCTTCATCGGATTGTCGCGCGTAAAGAGTCACGAAGCATAACAAAAAAATAAGAAATAAAAGTATAACCATTTAAAAAATTAAAAGATTATGTTATTGTCAGTTTTATTGCAGGCTGCTGCAGGAGTTGGTATTAGTAAGTTAGGTGCTGCTATTGGCGCAGGTATCGCAGTATTGGGTGCAGGTATTGGTATCGGTCGTATCGGTGGATCGGCAATGGAAGCTATGGCTCGCCAGCCGGAAGCTTCTGGTGATCTGCGTATGAACATGATTATTGCAGCTGCATTGGTAGAAGGTGTTGCCTTGATTGCCATCGTTGTTTGTTTGTTGACATTATTCTTATAATAAAACATTAGTTTATGGGATTATTAACTCCGGATCCGGGGCTACTGTTTTGGATGATTATCGTCTTTGGAGTCGTATTCTTTGTCTTGGCAAAGTACGGCTTCCCGGTAATCATTAAGATGGTAGAGGACCGGAAAGCATATATTGATAACTCGCTGAAAGCTGCTCGTGAAGCCAATGAACAATTGGCAAACGTAAAGGCTGAGGGTGAAAAGGTACTTGCTCAGGCACACGAAGAGCAGGCACGTATCCTTGCCGAAGCAGCTGCTACGCGCGATTGTATTGTTAAAGATGCGCAGAATCGTGCAATTGCCGAAGGAAATCGCTTGATGGCTGAAATCAAGAAACAGATTGAAACGGAAAAGGAAAGTGCGATTCGCGATATCCGCCGTCAGGTCGCAGTACTTTCTGTTGGCATTGCCGAGAAAATTATGCGAAACAAACTTGCTGATGCCAAGGAACAGGAAGAACTTATTGACCGCATACTTGATGAAATGATCGAATCTACTAAAAAATAACGTACCATGAATACAGGAGTTGTTTCTATGCGTTACGCAAAAGCCTTGTTGGCATATGCTGAAGGGCAAAAGGTAGAAGATCGGGTATATGAAGAGGTAAAAACACTTGCTGCCAATTACGTGAATGTCCCCGATTTGCGTCGGGCCATAGAAAATCCGGTACTTGACGCTAAACGTAAATGTGAATTATTACGTGAAGCATCGGGAGGCAAGGACGTCAGTGAGGAGTTGATGCGTTTCTTCGCTTTGGTACTCGATGAAAGAAGAGAAAAATTCTTGCAATTCATGTTGTGGTCGTATATTGATTTGTATCGTGAAGATAAAAATATCCTCGTGGGAAAGCTTACTACAGCCGTACCTTCCAAACGTCTGGAAGAGCATTTGGTCGACTTGATAGGAAGCCGTACTCAGGGAAAGGTAGAGATGGAAACACATATCGATCCGGAACTGATAGGAGGATATATTATTGAGCTGGAAGGTTATCGCCTGGATGCCAGTGTGGCTAATCAGTTAAAGCGCGTTAAGCAACAGTTTATTGCGAGAAACAGAAGAATTGTTTAAGTAAATGGAGAAAGATTATTTGCTTCATTTATCATTTTTAATTAAAAAGTTATGCCAGAAAATACAATAAAACCCAGCGAAGTATCGGAAGTACTGCTGCGTCAGTTGCAAGGTATCGACAACTCACTGAAGTTTGACGAAGTGGGAACGGTACTACAGGTCAGCGATGGTGTAGCACGTATCTACGGCTTGCGCAATGCAGAAGCCAACGAGCTTTTGCAGTTTGAAAACGGTATCATGGGTACTGTGATGAATCTGGAAGAGGATAATGTAGGAGCTGTGCTTTTGGGTCCTACAGACCAGATTAAGGAGGGGATGATTGTAAAGCGTACCAAACGTATCGCTTCTATTAATGTAGGCGAAAGCATGTTGGGACGTGTGATTGACCCTCTGGGTGTACCTCTTGACGGACGTGGTGAGATAGGGGGCGAATTGTTTGAAATGCCTCTGGAGCGTAAGGCACCGGGAGTAATCTTCCGTCAGCCTGTAACCGAGCCTTTGCAGACTGGTTTGAAAGCAATTGATGCCATGATTCCTATCGGACGAGGACAGCGTGAGTTGATTATCGGTGACCGTCAGACAGGAAAAACAGCGATTGCTATCGATACGATTATTAACCAGCGTGCTAATTATGAAGCAGGAAATCCGGTATATTGTATCTATGTAGCCGTAGGACAAAAAGGTTCTACCGTTGCCAGCCTTGTAAACGCATTGCGTGAAAAGGGAGCAATGGATTATACAGTAGTAGTAGCTGCTACGGCATCCGATCCTGCTGCCATGCAGTATTTTGCTCCATTTGCCGGAGCTGCTATCGGTGAATACTTCCGTGATACCGGTCGTCATGCATTGGTTGTATACGATGACCTTTCAAAACAGGCCGTTGCATACCGTGAAGTATCTTTGATTCTTCGTCGTCCGTCAGGACGTGAAGCATATCCGGGTGATATCTTCTATCTGCATTCTCGTTTGCTGGAGCGTGCTGCAAAAATCATCAGCCAGCAGGAAGTTGCAGAACAGATGAACGATCTTCCTGCCAGCCTGAAGGGAAAAGTTAAAGCCGGAGGTTCGCTTACAGCGTTACCTATCATCGAAACACAGGCCGGAGACGTTTCCGCTTATATCCCGACAAACGTAATTTCTATTACCGATGGTCAGATATTCTTGGAAACCGACTTGTTTAACCAGGGCTTCCGTCCTGCGATTAACGTAGGTATTTCAGTATCTCGTGTAGGTGGTAGTGCACAGATCAAGAGTATGAAGAAGGTGGCCGGAACATTGAAGATAGACCAGGCACAGTATCGTGAGCTGGAAGCTTTCTCTAAGTTCAGCAGCGATATGGACCCTGTAACTGCAATGGCTATCGACCGCGGACGTAAAAACAACCAGTTGCTTATTCAGCCGCAGTATTCACCGATGCCGGTAGGAGAGCAGATTGCTATTCTGTATTGTGGAACCCACAGTTTGATGCGCGATATTCCTATCAGTAAAGTGCGTGCATTCCAAGACGCATTCCTTACCAATATGCGTGCCAACCATCAGGCTGATGTGCTCGATGTACTGGCAAGTGGTAAGATCAACGATGAAGTAACAGCATTGATTGAAAAAGTAGCGGCAGAAACAGCCGGACAATTTAAAGAAAAATAATCGTCATGGCATCACTGAAAGAAGTAAAAGGAAGAATAAACTCCATAAATGGAACGCTGAAGATTACTTCGGCGATGAAAATGGTTGCCTCTTCGAAGCTGCATAAAGCTCAGGAGGCAATAGAGAACATGCTTCCTTACGAACGAAGACTGCATCACATGCTTACTAACTTTCTGAATTCAGGGCTGAGTGTGGAGTCACCTTTCGTCGTGAAACGTGATGTGAAGAAGATTGCCATTGTGGTATTTGCATCGAACAGTAGCCTGTGCGGTGGATTTAATGTGAATATAATCCGTCATTTGTCTGAGATGCTTGAAGAGTATATCCGGCAGGTAGGAAAGGAAAACATACTTGTATATCCGGTGGGACGTAAAGTCGCAGATGCCGTAAAGAAGTTAGGTATAACGCCGATGGGAGATTATCAGCACATGAGCGGAAAGCCTAATTACAAGGAGGCTTCCGATCTGGCTGCCGAAGTGATGGATCGTTTCGTGAGCGGTGAGATACAGCACGTCGAATTGCTGTACAACCACTTTAAGTCGACATCTACTCAGATACTGACACGTGAAACCTATTTGCCTATTAATCTTGCCCAGACTTCTGCTGAAGAAGAACAGGAAAAAGGCATGCAGGCCGATTATATTATTGAACCATCGGCAGAAAAGGTGATGCAGGAATTGTTGCCCAAAGTATTACGTATGAAAATGTATACCGTATTGCTTGACTCGAATGCAGCAGAACACGCTGCCCGTACGATGGCAATGCAGATAGCAACCGATAACGCAAACGATTTGATTCAGGAGCTTACGCTGATTTACAACAAGAGTCGTCAGCAAGCTATTACGAACGAATTGCTCGATATTATCGGCGGTACGATGGCGTAACGGTCAAAGCATAAATAAAAAAATATCGGGATTGTCCGGAAGGGCAGTCCCGATATTTTTTTGTGGCTATCCGTTCTTTAGTCGAAGCTGCCGTAACGGGTAGGCAACAACTTGCGGTCGCCCAACGTATTGTCTACACGTGCGACATTAATCCAGAACTTATTTTCGCGAACACTTTCCGTAGGATATACTGCCTTTTCGCGGCTATACATATGCTGCCACTTATTGCTTACCGCTTCATATTCCGGATGCGGGGCATTAACCAGCACATTGTCTTCCTTCGAAGCATCACCGCTTTTGATTTCCTCTATTTCATGCCAGATGCTGAGCATGGTTTCGATAAAATTATCCAACTCATACAAACTTTCACTTTCCGTAGGTTCAATCATCAATGTACCATGCACAGGGAAGGAGAGAGTAGGAGCATGATAACCGTAATCCATCAGTCTTTTGGCAATATCATTCTCGGTGATGCCACTTTCTTCGTGAATCTTTCTGCATTCCAGAATCATCTCATGTCCTACAAATCCATTGGTTCCGCGGTAAACCGTACCATACGTATCATTCAGCGAGGCTGCAAGATAATTTGCATTCAGAATTGCTGTCTTGGTAGCCCTTTCAAGTCCTTCAGCCCCCATCATGCAAATATAAGCATACGTAATAGGCAAGATACCTGCACTACCGTAAGGAGCAGCAGAAACCTCATTCTGTTCGTTGCCGAAGAGTGCATGTCCCGGGAGGAACGGAATCAGATGCTTGGCCACACATACCGGACCTACACCCGGGCCGCCGCCGCCGTGAGGGCTGGCAAACGTCTTGTGCAAATTCAGGTGACACACATCAGCACCGATAGTACCCGGATTAGTCAGTCCAACTTGCGCATTCATGTTGGCACCATCCATATATACCTGAGCACCGCAACGATGAATGATCTTACAGATCTCGGCAATATCACTTTCGAAAATACCGTGAGTAGACGGATAAGTAATCATCAGCGCAGCAAGCTGATCCTTATGCTCTTCCGCTTTCTGGCGAAGATCTTCTACATCCACATTTCCCCGTTCGTCACAAGCACACGTCAATGTTTCATATCCAGCCTGTACAGCCGAAGCCGGATTGGTGCCATGTGCCGAAGCCGGAATAAGAATCAGGTTACGATGACCTTGTCCGATACTTTCCAGATAACTGCGGATAATACGCAGACCCGTATATTCTCCCGCAGCACCCGAGTTCGGTTGAAGCGTAATCCCTTCGAATCCTGTAATCGTCAGCAGTTGGCAAGAAAGATTTTCAATCAGTGTATGATATCCCTGTGCCTGATCTTCCGGAACCAGCGGATGCATGTTCATCCACGCAGCATTGCTCAGCGGGAGCATTTCGGCAGCAGCATTCAGTTTCATGGTGCACGAGCCCAGCGAAATCATCGAGTGAGCAAGCGAAATATCCTTACGTTCCAAGCGCTTGATATAGCGCATCATTTCGGTTTCCGTATGATAACGGTTGAATACCTCGTGGCTGAGGAATGACGAACGGCGGCGCAGTTCACGGTTCAGAGAAGACGATTCCGGAATATCCTCCGTTTCGTGTACCGGTTCCTCGGCAGCGATACCGAAAATCATCAGCAGGTGATTCGCATCTGCCACGGTAGTAGCCTCATCGATACTGATACCCACATCCCCGTTGTCGTAATAACGCAGGTTCACTTCCTTGCTCAGTGCGATAGTACGCAATTTCTGAGCCGATACATGGTCGGGCAATCCCAGACGAAGCGTATCAAAGAAAAGCGAGTTTCGTTCCGTATACCCCAGACGGAGCAACTGCTTGTTGAGCCAGTTGGCGATACTATGAATACGTTTGGCAATATCTTTTATACCTTCACCACCGTGGTACACCGCATAGAAGCCAGCCATGGTAGCCAGCAACGCCTGCGCCGTACAGATATTCGACGTTGCCTTCTCACGCTTGATATGCTGTTCACGCGTCTGTAGAGCCATACGGTAGCAAATTTTCCCATACTTATCTTTCGAGAGTCCGATGATACGTCCCGGCATGTTACGCTTATATTCATCACGCGTTGCGAAATAAGCAGCCGAAGGACCACCGTAAAACATCGGAATACCGAGGCGCTGCGTACTTCCGAATACGATGTCGGCACCCCATTCGCCAGGAGGAACCAGCAAGGCAAGACTCAGAATATCCGCATCCACGGCTACCTTGCAACCTGCCGCATGCGCACGTTCCGTAAACTCCCGGTAATCTTCTACATTACCACTGTTGTTCGGGTACTGTACGATGCAACCGAATATATCGGGTGTGAACTCCAGTTCCTTGTAATTACCCACCTTCACTTCCATACCTTGCGGGATGGCACGGGTACGGATAACGGCAAGATTCTGCGGGAATATTTCCTGATCGACAAATAACGTATTGGCACCCGCCTTCTGTTGCGCCCGGCTTCTCAATCCATGCATCATCGTTGCAGCTTCAGCAGCCGCAGTCGCCTCGTCCAGCAACGAGCAGTTGGCCAGCGGCATGGCAGTCAGGTCACTTACCACCGTCTGGAAATTAAGCAGCGCTTCCAGTCGTCCTTGTGAGATTTCCGTCTGATAAGGCGTATACGAAGTATACCATACCGGATTTTCGAATACATTACGCTGAATCACAGCCGGAGTAATCGAGTCGTACCAGCCTGTGCCTATATACGATTTATATATTTTGTTCATCGAAGCCAGCTTACTGATGTGTTCGGCAAATTCCCGTTCTGTCATGGCAGGAGGCAAATCCAGTGGAGCCTTCAGTCGGATTTTTTCAGGAATGGTCTTATCAATCAGTCCGTCTAATGTCTTTACTCCTATTCTTTCCAGCATTTTGGGAAGATCATTTTCGGTAATGCCAATATGGCGATTGGCAAAAACATCTGTTTTCATGATTTCAAGGTATTATAAAGGTAAAAGTATTTTAGTGTGAAAACGTGCCGATGTTTATGGAAAAACGTCGGCGCGTTTCAGACGAATCGTGGTAATGAATTTTGTTCCTTTATTTAAAGAACGGATTATCCATCTTTTCTTTTCCGATGGTAGTGGACTCACCGTGTCCCGGGTAAACAACCGTTTCGTCGGGCAAAGTCAGCAGGCGGCTGGAAACATGCTCTATCAGTTCGCCGAAGTCGCCTCCTTCCAAATCCGCACGTCCTACGCTGCCCTGGAACAAGACATCACCGCTGAACAGGCAATTGTCTGCCTTGCAGTAATACACCATGCCTCCGGGAGAATGACCGGGCACATGAATCGCCTCCAGTTCGGTGTTCCCAAAACGAATCTTTTCGCCGTCTTCCACATAATGTCCTAAGGGCACAGCCTCTTCATTGGGGCGGAAGCCGAACATGCGGCACTGGTCTGCCAGCTTTTCCAGCAGAAATTCATCTTGGCGGCATGCCTCTGCCTTCAATCCGAATTCGCGCAAGAGGAACGGATTGCCGAAAATATGATCCAGATGCAGGTGCGTATTCAGCAGATGCTTTACGGTCAGCTTGTTTTCGTCGATGTATTTTTTCAGCATCTGCTGCTCCTCCGGATAATAGCATCCGGCATCGATAATTGCAGCTTCCCCTGTTTCGTCGGAAAGGACATAACAGTTGACGGGAAACATGTTGAATTCAAAGCGTTTTATCTTCATTTTATTTTCGGTGTTTTATTACTTGTTTACAGTGACATATACTACTTTCTTGGTTTCGAAGAACTCTTCCGAGAAGAAATCCTTCAGGTCAGTCACTATCGTCTGATGCTTCACCGGCATAACCTCTCTTTCGAGTTCTCCTCCCTTCAGGCAGATCAGTCCGTTGGGGAGTGCGTTATGCTGTTCGCTGCTGATGTTCTTGCGGATAATCTTCAGCAAGTCGGTAAGCGGCATGACGGCACGGCTCACCACAAAGTCGAACAACTGTTTTTCCTCCTCGGCACGGCAGTGTCGGGTAGTAACGTTTTTCAGTCCGATAGCGTTGGCAATTTCGGTAGCAACCCTGACTTTCTTTCCGATACTGTCTACCAGATGGAACTTCGTATCGGGAAAAAGAATGGCAAGCGGTATGCCCGGAAAGCCACCTCCCGTACCCAGATCCATGACACTCGTACCCGGCTTGAACTGTATCACCTTGGCAATGCCCAGCGAGTGAAGCACGTGATGTTCGTACAGGTTAGTGATATCCTTGCGCGAAATGACGTTGATTTTACTGTTCCAGTCAGTGTATAAGTCGTACAGAGCAGCAAACTGTTCTTTCTGCGTATCAGTTAAGTCAGGAAAATATTTCAGAATAATATCCATGTATGCGAAACAATTATTTTAAATAAGCACTAATTTCATCGTAGGGAACGGTCAGACTGAAGTCGCCTGCCGAATAGGGAGCAATTTCATAACGGTTGTAATAGAATGTCACACCGTCCTTGCCCAGCAGGAAGTTCTCGGGAATATAGATATCCGTATCCAGCAGGATGCCCACCGACTGAAGCCCTTCCACACTGGTGATGGTATCGGTTTCCATCTTCTTGTTGGTTTCCTTGATAAGCTCTTTCAGTATCAGCGAGCAGATTTTGGCATGACCTTCCTTCGAGAACACCTCGTCGGCAGTAAGCACTTTACCTGTCTTGGCGTCGAAGTTCAGGTACTTGGCATACGTGTTGGGATGTGCACCTCCCGTATATTGGAAGTTGACAGCAGAATAATTCCATACACTACTGTCTAATCCGGCCTCCAGCGTGGTGCTTATCTGGTATTCATAATTATACCAAGCCGGAACATCTTCCGCCTTCATGCCGTTGTGCATGTCGGCTTCGAACAGATCCTTCACATCCGTATGGTAGTTCTGGATGAAATCGTTTGTCAGCGTCGTTACAAAAGCCTCGGGAGAGAGAGCGGCATACTGTTGCCCGAAAGCCTCTTTCTGTATTTCCGAATTAATAAGCAGGGAAACGGAGTCTTTGTCCGAAGCAGGTTTCAGATAAGCATAACTGATGCTGATTTTGCACGACGGGGTTTCCTTTCCGGCTTGCAGATATACCGTTGTATCCTTTTTCAGCGTGTCAATCTCGGCGGTCGGCGACTGTTTCTGTTCTACACAGCCCGAAAAAACAAATCCGCCTGCAATGCCTAATACCAGCGACGGAAATAAAATGTTTGTTGACTTCATGATACTATTTTTTAGTATGGTGATTTTAATCTTCCGATACGACAAATATAGCACAAGTTCTTGAATAAAGCACGAGAAAAGAAAAGTTCTTTCTGTCATTTTGATAAAGATTTGCAGAAGAGCCGTAGAGCCGAACCAAAAAATGTGTAAGTTTGTATAAAAGCAAAGAAATTCATTTTAAATACTATCTATGAAAACAGAATATTGGGGTATGGTCCCTTACCGTGAAGCGTGGGATCGTCAGACAGAATTGTTCAACGAACTGGTGCGTGCACGTGCCTGTGGCGACAGTTACGAGAACCGCTTGATTTTTTGTGAACATCCGCATGTCTATACACTGGGACGCCACGGTAAGGAAACGAACATGCTACTGCGCGAAGAACAGTTGAAGCAGATTGGTGCGGAATTGTATCATATCGACCGTGGAGGAGATATTACCTATCACGGACCGGGACAGCTTGTCTGTTATCCGATACTGAATCTTGAAGATTTTCATCTGGGACTGAAAGACTACATTCATGCACTGGAAGAAGCCGTCATCCGCGTATGTGCTTCGTATGGCATAGAGGCGGGGAGGGTAGCCGGAGCTACCGGCGTGTGGCTTGCCGCAGGAACAAAAGACGAACGCAAGATTTGTGCGATAGGCGTGCGGAGCAGTCATTTCGTGACGATGCACGGACTTGCCCTGAATGTGAATACCGATTTGCGCTATTTCGGTTACATCCATCCCTGCGGATTTATAGATAAGGGAGTAACGTCCGTCGCTCGGGAAGTGGGGCATGAGGTCGATTTCTCCGAGGTACGGAGTAGGCTGGAAAAGGAGCTCTGCACGTGTCTGAACGCATCCGGCTGTCGTTGAAAATCTGTGCTGTGATGTTTCCCGAAGCTTGTGCCGGAGCAATGGATCTTTCGTCGGCATGAATGCTGGGAAATTTGTACAAAAGATTTTATTTTTTGTACAAATTTTAAAAAAACGTCGAGACGTTTTCGGCGAAACATGCAGATACGATTCTGAAAAGAGGGTGTAAGGCGGCCGGTAAATGCGACAGAAATCGTGCACGAAGGCTTTTTTCTTCTCAAAATTTTTGTTTTCCTGCAGAAAGATTTATCTTTGAAACCGTTAAACTTAAAAAAGGAAAAACACTATGAGTCTTGAAAAAACATTGGTTATATTAAAACCATCTGCCGTACAGCGTGGCTTGATCGGCGAAATTACCAGCCGTTTCGAGCGCAAGGGCCTCCGGCTGGCAGGAATGAAAATGATGCAGCTTACCGACGATTTACTGAACGAACACTATGCCCATCTGGCAGGAAAGCCTTTTTTCCAGCGTGTAAAAGATTCCATGATGGCATCTCCGGTAGTAGTATGCTGTTACGAGGGAGTAGATGCCGTACAGATTGTGCGTTCGATGACAGGGGCAACAAACGGTCGTGTAGCTATTCCCGGTACCATTCGTGGGGATTATTGTGTAAGTTCTCAGGAAAACATTATCCATACGTCCGACTCTCCCAAGACGGCAACCGAAGAGGTTAATCGCTTTTTCCGCCCCGAAGAACTGTTCGAATACAAACAAAGTGCATTGCAGTACCTTTATTATGAAGATGAGTATAAGCTTGTATAACAACGTTTTATGGAAATGGCAAAAATAAAATGCAGGAAAAATGTAAGATTTACCTGCATTTTATTTGGTCAATTCAAATAAAGGTTATATTTTTGCACCCGCAAACGAAAGGAAATGCACTCTTAGCTCAGTTGGTAGAGCAACTGACTCTTAATCAGTGGGTCCAGGGTTCGAATCCCTGAGGGTGTACTTTCAAGAAAGTTGCACGGGAAATTTGACAATTTATAGTGGATGCACTCTTAGCTCAGTTGGTAGAGCAACTGACTCTTAATCAGTGGGTCCAGGGTTCGAATCCCTGAGGGTGTACAACACATTAATGCAAAAAGTAGAAAAGTTCTGAAAATCAATTGGTTTTCAGAACTTTTTTTGTTTTTTACTATGCAGAATAAGGTAGTTTTCGGAAAGAAAAAAAGGACTTATTCGTGGGACTTTTTTTAGCCCCTAAAAAAGTCCCACGAATATGATTCTATTTCATTATTTATCAGTGTTTTGCATAGATTCATCTTGTGGTAAATAAATTAGATTTGTAGCAACAAAAGAAATTGGTTTATGGCAAGAGAAGAAAGAGAAACAATGAGCATTTTGTTCTTTATTAAGAAAACAAAACTTCTGAAAAATGGTGAGGCACCAATTTGTTTGCGTTTGACATTGAATAAGCAAATAGCCGAAATCCGAATTAAACGCAGTATTTTGGTTAATCGTTGGAGTTCAGCTAAAGGATGTGCTCTTGGAAAAGACAAAGTTGCAAAAGAACTGAATAATCGCTGGAAGGATTACAGTTGCGGATATGTTCTTCCAGATTCCTACAGAAAGCCCTTGAGTACATCCGGCACAGCTTCCTGTGGATTCTTCCTTTCTCGTATGACTTGAAGAGCTTTTCCTTTCTGTACAAATCCTTTTTCTCTTCCTCATCAAGCTGTTCAAAGTCCACATAATCGATACAGACTTCCGACATCTCAAAATAAGGGGTATCGGTTATATCCATCATCCTGTGATACTTGATGAACCGTCTGATGAACTCCAGTGTGATCCTTTTGATTTCACCTTTCAGTCTTTCTGTAAAATCTATCGGTATCAGGAACAGGGTGTAATCAGGCCATTCATGGAAATGATAGATACAGAACTGGAGCCTGTCACCGACAAGTTCCAGATTCACATGATGAGATACTATGGAATCCAATGCATTATATAGCAGGCATATTTTTTTCTCTTATGGAAGTCCTGCCTGTAGGATGGTATGGCAGCTCTACATCCAGGAGCTGCGCATACTTCATGGCTGAACGGTAAAGGAAATCAAGATTCTCTTTGGTGGTGATATTTACCGTTACATTCCTGTCATTCTCCACATACAGGTCGGGAGCGATGGAAGGTATTCTCGTGTTCAGAAAACCATAAGGCTTTCTGCGGGAGGGAGTTTTCTTTTCTTTCTGTTCCTGATGCCCCGGCTTATGTCTGTATTTTCGAGTTCCGATATGATAAATCTGGCTAAATTTTCCAAAGCCCGTTCTGTAAGTTGTGTACATGGTTTCTTATTTTTACGTTGTCCTTTTTTCATGTTCTTACCCTTTCACTCCGATGGTTGTCTTGAATTCATATACCGCCCGATCGTCTTCGATTTCCGGTCCGTGTACGGTTGCGGTGGTCAGTTCCGGATAGTTCATGGAATAGAAGTCCATCACTTCAGCCGGAGACATGTTTACGTTCGGATCGTCCAGTACGATTTCCTGACTGTTCTTCTTCATTTTGAATACTCTTTTCATTCCTTTAATTTCCAGTGCCATATTGTTTATAGTTTATTGGTTTTACAAATCATTTATTTTTATATATCAACAGTATACCATTTCTACCTGTGCCTCATCCTTCATACGGTACTCAGCCGGAAAATCAGGATATTCCGCATACGGGTCCTCTCTTAGAAGTTCCCTGTCATTCTCGTCTTCCGGATCGAAGCAGAATGTATCATGAGTAGCCGGTGCAGCCTGGTATTCCCGTCCGTTTCCGTTCTGCACTTGTACCGTTCCGTTTGGTATATGGCCATTTGCCGGTTGCTGTGGCTGTCGTGGTTGATAAGAAACTGTTTTAGGATGGTATGCTGACTGCTGTGGATAAGTCTGCATTGTTGCACCTTGTTGGCTGCCTGCTCCTTGCATCACGGGACGGTTTGGAGCCGGTTGGATATATGCTCCATTCGTGTCATGTACCTGTTGGGGCATTCCCTGTGGAATCTGCTGTGGAGCAGGCTGCATAACAGGTTCAGGATTCATAGCATGGGTCTGCTGCTCCGGAAATATGCTTGTTTGCATACCTGATTGTGGGTGACCGTTCATGCTGCCTTGTGGATGGGGAATTACCGGCATCGGTTCCTCTGCCATACCGAACAGGCTTCCTGCACTGGCCTGTTTCTGTACTTCCTGCATCTTTTCGTCAATCTCCTTCTGTTTTTCTGAAGGAGCCAGCACCCGTGCTTGTTTCAGCCATGTCATTGCTTCGGAGAACCTTTTTGCGGCGGTTGCTTCATCAGCCTTCTTGAGGAGTTTTTCCATCTTTTCACGTTTTTCCCTGGCTTCCTTTGATTCAGCCGGTACTGTTGGAGTTTTGGATGATTTGGCCTGTGATGTAGCCTTTTCTGCCTGTTTCTCGAAATTTTCCGCATTGACAAGCAGTCCCTGTACCTTCTGTATCGGTTGGAGTATGGTCTGCAGGAAGCCCATATCCAGTTCTGCCGGTGTTCCGTTCACGACCAGTGGCACCATGTTCTGCCGCGTATCCTCTTCAGACTGTTCCGCCTTGGCATGACTGCCACACTCAGGCTGTTGTCCACTTTACGGATATTGATATTCAGATCCGTACCTGCTGTAATCATCTGATAAATTGATTGAAAAAACATAATTGAAAAATTTTATGGTTATACATAAGTTTCCTTGAAGAATTCTTTCAGGACATTCTCTCTGTCAGGATTGCTGGAAATATCACGCAGCGATTCCAGATAGTAGCCGATGTTTTTAGGCTCATCAACTGTATTGGGCAGACGTCTTTTGATCGGTCTGATATGTTCACCCTGTGGCCATACAGCCGGCATGACAGGAGCAGAAGATATACATGTATTTGTTTTCATATCTGTTGGTTTTTATTGGTTAGAAAAACAGGAATCCGACAATGAAAAAGATAAATACTATCCTGACAATCAGTAGAAGAGCTCTGAAAAGAAATCCTATGATTCCTTCGGTGAGCAGGAGCATTGCAATAATACCGGTAGGCATGATACCTTTGTCTGTCAGCATAAGTATTCCGATAACCAGTACCAGGGTTACCGCATGCTTGCTGATACTTTCGATAATCTGTAGTTTCATAATCCTTAATTTTATGAATGAATAATCCCATCGGGATGTGTTTTCCCGATTTTATAGGCCTCCGGCCTCTTGGATTGCCTTTTTGCGCAAGGCCTGGCAGGAAAAAATACCGGAGCGCAGCGAGGATGATTTTTTCCTGTCCAGCCAAGCCCATAAGGGCAGCCTTGCGGCAAAAGGCAGGCAATCCAAGACCTTTGCCGCTTAAAAGCGGAAAAACAGATTCTTTTCTGTACGGATACAAAAAATGCAGACCTTCCGGCCTGCATTCTCTTAGTTGATTAGGTATAGATGTTATTCTTCTTTTGTGGAATAGGTGTTGAAAATGTCATCAGTCATTTCCTTGGCGAGAGCCCTGATCCTGTTCAGAAAGTCCTGTCCGGTTATCATTCCGCTTTCAAGTCCGGCCAGCTGTTTTTCCCAGTCTGCGGTGAGTGAAGTATCCGCAATTTTCTTTCCACGGATAGTTTCGTAGGTGAACATACCTTTCGGGGTCGGAACGATATGTCTACCTGAATAACGGATATACTTGCGGTTAACCAGTGTACGGATGATATTGGTACGTGAAGATACCGTGCCCAGTCCGTTCAGTTCCATGTATTCCACCAGTTCTGCATCCGTGAACGGATCTACCGGCAGCTGTTTCTTGTGTACCATGTTGCATCCGCATACATTCAGGGTATCACTTTTCTCCACTTCGGGGAGTTCTTTGACGGAATATCCCGATGTCGGGATCATGTCGGAACGCATAAACACATCATGCCAGCCGGCTTCAATGATTCTTGTTTGTTCGGCCTTGAAATGTTGTGCCGCACAAACCGCTTCAATATTTGTCGTTTCTATGCGGCATGGAGCCATGAATGTTTCAAGCATCCTTCCGGCTACAAGTCTGTAAACCTGTATTTCCTTTTCGGACAGATTTCCGGGACGGATACCTGTAATGATGATGGCATGATGTACATTGGTTTTTTCTGCGCTTATTACGTGGCGGGACAAATTGGATATGTCAATACCTCCAGTTCCTTTAGCTGCAGGGAATAGATCCCATGATAGCAGACGCGCCATGATTGGTGAAAGCGAGTCAAACACATCCTCCGTCAGATAACGGCTGGAAGTCCTTGGGTAGGAAATCAGTTTCTTTTCATAAAGGGACTGTGCGATGTCATATACCTCCGATGCGGTAAAACCATAGCGGATGTTCGCTTCCTTCTGAAGTTGTGTCAGGTCAAGCAGATCCGGTGGAAGTATTTCCTTTGCGCTGTGACTGATACCTGTAATCTGTGCCTGATGTGCCAGCTTGCAGTCCTGAAAAAACATTGTTGCGGATTCTTTGTCGGGAAGATCCTGTGTGCGGCGCATCTTGAAAAGGATGCCGTCCTTTTGCAGGCTGATGTAGATGGGCCAGCTGTCCGATGAAATATGGTTCTCCCTTTTACGGTAGCGTCTGCTGATGGCGGCCAGTACCGGTGTCTGTACCCGTCCGAGGGAGTTGTTGCCAAAGCCCGTCGCCTTGCACATGGCATAACTGGCGTTGATTCCGAGAATCCAGTCTGCCTTGTTGCGGCTGTCGGCAGCAAGGAACAGGCTGTCGTAGCAACTGTCCGGTTTCAGATTTTCCATGCCTTTACGCACAGACTCGTCGGTAAGAGAGGAAATCCACAGACGGAAGCAAGGCTGTGTACAGTTCAGGTATTGATAGACATAGCGGAATGTCATTTCCCCGTCACGGCTGGCATCGGTAGCCGCAATGATGGTGTCGCATGCCTGAAACACTCTCTCGATCACTTTAAGCTGGAGTACGGCATCAATCTCCGGTATCCATCCGTTCTCGGTGCGTGTATGCCGTACCATCAGTTCAAATTTGGACGGGATGAAAGGAAAATCGTTTCGTTCCAGCTTCTGGGTTCCGTAGTCCTTCGGCATGGCCAGTGACAGCATGTTCCCGAAAGTCCACGTAACCATGTAGCCGTTTCCTTCCACATATCCGTTTCTTACTTTGGTTGCACCTATGACTCTTCCGATTTCTTTTCCTACACTTGGTTTGTCTGTTAATATGGCAATCATGATAAATTCTGTTTTTATATCTTTCCATACGGTAAGTCCGTATGGAAAGAGAGATGATACATTATGGATTCTATTTATTCACCTGAAGGGTTGATACCGTTTATGCTGATGACCGGGTTTCCATTCTCGTCTTCAATCAGACTGAGTGTGGCGTCCATGGTCAGTGAAAATATAGGTGTCTTGATTTTAATGGACATGACATTGGTTTCCTCTCCCCGAAGGAGCAGGTCCATGTTTCCGTCTTTTTCAATTTGCAATCTGCTGATACCTACCGATTCCAGTTTCTCCCAGTCGATTTGTTCAGCCTTGTAGATATGATGATTGGTCTTGTTCATGTTCTTTCCTTTTTTAGTAATTGATGATTTGAATGATTTGAATCCCGTTCAGGTCAGACAGCCTGTTTTGCTCCCTTCTTCTGTTCCTGCTGCTGGGTATTGTCAGTCTGTGAAGCACGCTGTGAGGTATTACGGCGTACATCCGGATTTTCCTGGAAATATTGCAGCTGTCCGGTGTTTGCGTTTACTTTCAGATAGGGGTAAGTTCGGCATATCCAAGGAAATGTTGGAGCAGTCCGGACAACTTGACAGTATGTTGAAAGGATACAAGACCAATAGGACCATGCCGCTGACACTCAACATTCCTGGGGTACTGACCGCAAAGCTATTCATATCCAACGGCGGGCAGGTCATGCTGGGCATCCACGGTATCAGAAAAGAACCGGAACTGGACCGTCCTTATTTCGGACATATCTTCACGGAAGAGGACAAGAAGAACCTGCGTGAAAGCGGGAACATGGGACGCGTGGCTGACCTTAACCTGCGTGGTAACACGACAGAGCCGTGTCTGATTTCCATCGACAAGAATACCAACGAACTGGTAGCCGTACGACAGGAGCATGTCTATATCCCGAATGAAATCAAAGGTGTGACTCTGACTCCGGATGAAATTCAGAAACTGAAAAACGGTGAACAGATATTCGTGGATGGCATGAAATCCAATCAAGGCAAGGAATTCAATGCCAATCTGCAATACAATGCGGAAAGAAGAGGCATCGAATTTATTTTCCCGAAAGACCAGGCTTTCAACCAGCAGACGCTTGGCGGTGTACCGCTTTCCCCCATGCTGCTCAAAGCGTTAAACGAAGGCCACACCATCCTTGTAGAGGATATGAAACGAAAGAACGGCGAACTGTTTTCCTCCTTCGTTACCATGGATAAGGTAACAGGCGGTCTCCAATATACGCGCCACAATCCGGAAACGGGAGAAATCTACATACCGAAGGAAATCTGTTCGGTACAGCTCACACCGGAGGACAAGGAAGCGTTACGCAAAGGACAGCCCATCTATCTGGAGAACATGATCAACCGTAAAGGTGAGGAATTCTCGTCATTCGTCAAGCTGGACCTGGCAAGCGGAAGACCACAGTATTCCAGAACTCCTGACGGTTTCAACGAACGACAGGCACCTACCATCCCGGCTGAAGTTTACGGACACCTGCTTTCGGCACAGGAAAGAGCAAATCTTCAGGACGGAAAGGCCATCCTTGTAACGGGTATGAAAGGTCCCAACGGCAAACCGTTCGATTCCTATCTACCTGAGTTCGGGATAAGTTTAGAATAAGGCCAGTTGTTTTGAGTCCTCAATATAGTATCCTTGCAATGCATCCGGTTTGTTTTCAAAGAAACAAT